>CAZDYM010000402.1:0-2194 GCA_964509325.1 uncultured Phycisphaeraceae bacterium | reverse complement strand
ACGTTCCGAACCGACGCCGACGGTCGTGCGAAGGTCACGATCGACGCGCCGGGCCGCTGGGTGCTTGCGAGCACCGAGATGCGGGAGGCGCCCGCGGGCAGCGGCGCGGACTGGGAGAGCGTGTGGGCGTCGCTGGTGATCGAGGCCGCCGCCGCGCCGATCTCGAAGCCGTAAAGCGCTTCACCGGGTTCGTCCCGCCGCCGCCTCGCGGCGCGATGACCTTCGGCCTTCGCGCCGGGTACGCTTCGCGCAGCATGAGCACTCCTCACGGCGCCGCCGCTCCATCTCGGACGCTCCCGCTGCTCGGAGCGGGCCCGCTCGGGGGGATCGGCCCGGGCGCCCCGGTCGAAGTGCGCGTGAAGCAGAACGACGCGGAGAAGCCCGTGGAAGTCATCAGCGTCTTCGATATCTTCAAGATCGGCGTCGGCCCTTCGAGCTCGCACACGATGGGGCCGTGGCGCGCCGCCGAGAAGTTTGTCGGCGTGCTCAAGCGCCGCGGCGTGTTCGACCGCGTCACGCGGGTCCGCGTCGATCTCTACGGCTCGCTCGCCAAGACGGGCGTCGGGCACGGGACGGACGTCGCCGTGATGCTCGGCCTGGCCGGCGAAGACCCGGTGACGTGCGACACCCAGGGGCTCATGGACCGCGTCGAGGCGATGAAGCAGGCCCGGCTGCTGCGCCTGGCGGGCACGCGCAGGACGCCGTTCGACCCCGGCGCCGACATCGTCTTCCACCGGGACGTGGCGCTGCCGTTCCATCCCAACGCGGTGCGTTTCACGGCGATGCTCGGCGTCGGCGGCGGGGGGGGGCGCGCGGACGCGGCGGAGATCAGCGAGACGTACTACTCGGTGGGCGGCGGGTTCGTCGTGCAGGACCCGCCGGACCCGCACGACGCCGCGGACGCGCCCGCCCGCCCGCCCTATGTGATCGACGAGGGCGACCAGCTGCTGGCGCACTGCCACGCGGCGGGGGCGACGATCCCCCAGATCGTGATGCGGAACGAACGGACCTGGCGCGACGAGGCGAGCGTGCGGGCCGGGCTGCTGAGGATCTGGCAGGTGATGGAGTCGTGCATGCACCGGGGCTGCCACACCGAGGGGGTGCTGCCCGGGGGGTTGAACGTGGTCCGGCGCGCCGCCGGGTTGAACGGTCGGCTGCTGGGGCGTTCGTCGGCGCTGTCGTTGGCGGATTGGAAAGAGGCGATCCGGGGGCGGCGCTCGACGTTCCAGGACATCCTCAAGTGGGTCAGCGCCTTCGCGCTGGCGGTGAACGAGGAGAACGCGAGTTTCGGGCGGGTGGTCACGGCGCCCACCAACGGGGCCGCGGGCGTGATCCCGGCGGTGATGATGTACGACCACCTGTTCAACTCCCTCGGCGACGCCGACTCCGCCGCCCGCGCCGCCACCGAGCAGCGCACCATCGACTTCATGCTGACGGCGGGCGAACTGGGCAGCCTGTTCAAGAAGGGCGCGACGATCTCGGCGGCGATGGGGGGTTGCCAGGCCGAGATCGGCGTGAGCAGCGCCATGGCGGCGGGCGGGCTCACGCAGGTGCTGGGCGGCTCGCCGGCGCACGTGCTGATGGCCGCCGAGATCGCCATGGAGCACCACCTCGGCATGACCTGCGACCCCATCGGCGGGCTGGTGCAGGTCCCGTGCATCGAGCGCAACACGATGGGGGCGATCAAGGCGATCACGGCGGCGCAGATCGCGCTGGAGGGCGACCCGAGCAAGGCGCGGGTCTCGCTGGACGGGGTCATCAAAACGATGTGGGAGACCGCCAAGGACATGGGCACGAAGTACAAGGAAACCGCCGAGGGCGGGCTGGCGGTGAACGTCTCGGTGGGCCTGCCGGAGTGCTGATGCGGGCGGCATCGGGGCACGGATCACAGATCACAGGTCTTCGATCTCAGATCTCAGATCACGCGGGCCGCCGGTGGGCGGGCGCGCCGCGCGTCTCAGCCCGCCTTCAGGATCGCCTCGACCGCTTCATCGGGCGTGCCCGGGTTCTCGATCTCCGTTGTCGCCAGCGATCGGTACAGCGGGTCGCGAGCGGCGAACACCTCTTCGATCTCGTCCAGCGCGCCGCGGCCGGTCAGGCTCGGGCGGTTCGGGCCGGCGCCGCCGCCCCCACCCTCCGCTCCGACCCCCCCGGTGCGGCTCAGGCGTGCCCGCAGTTCCGCCGGCGTGCAGCG
>CAZDYM010000401.1:280-2206 GCA_964509325.1 uncultured Phycisphaeraceae bacterium | reverse complement strand
CGCGTCGGCGCTACGGGATCAACGCGGCGGAAGCGCGGCTGCGCATCGCGCAGGCCGAACTCGCCCGCGTCAAAGCCGGCGCGTGGGGCGAGGACGTGCGAGTCGCCCGGGCCCAGGCGGCGGCGGCCAGGGCCCGGCTCGAATCGATCCGCGTCATGAAGGACCGACTCACCGTCCGCGCGCCGATCAGCGGGGTCGTGCTGAAAAAGAACGTCGAGCCGGGCGAGTTCGCGATGGCGGCCCCGACCCAGATGACCCAGGCCGCAATGGTGCTGGGCGACCTCTCGGCGATGCACGTGCGGGCGCAGGTGGACGAAGAGGACGTCCCGCTGGTGCGAGAAGGGGCCCGCGCGGTGGCGCGGGTGCGGGGGATGCGCGCCGGGACCGGGGCGATTGGCGGCGGCGTCGAGTTCCCGCTGACCATGCTGCGGATCGAGCCGTTGGCGCTCCCGAAGGCGAACATCCTCGGAACCCCGACCGAGCGGGTGGACACGCGGGTCGTCGAGGTCGTGTTCCGCGTCGAGCCGCCCGGCGGCAAGGAAGGCTCGGCCGCCGCGGCTTCAGTTCCGAGGCTGTATCCCGGGCAGGCGGTGGACGTGTTCATCGACGTCGGCACGCCGTAACGCGGCTACCCTGCGGTCATGCCCAAGACTGTGATGATGACCGTGCTGCTTGCGTGCTCGGTTGCCTCCGCCTTCGGGGCGAACGCGGGCGACGAGCCCGAGCGGGTGACGTTGCGCGTCGAGGACCGGAGCGGGCGCACGTCCGGCGAGGCGCCGGTGATGGCCTCCTCGCTCAACAACTGGAACCCCGCCGACGCCCGCTGGACGCTCGAACTCGAGCCCGAGGAAGCGCGGGACGCGCCGCGCGAAGGCGGCGTTCCGACGCGCTGGTGGACCATCCGGTTCAACATGCCCGCCATGCCCGAGGACGGCGTGATCGAGTTCAAGTTCACCCGCGGCGGGTGGCACACGGTCGAGGTCGACGGCAAGGGGAACGACATCGGCAACCGGCGCCTCGAAGCCCGCGCCGTCCGAGCGTCCGCCGGCAAGCCCGTCACGCTCGCGCCCATCGAAGGGTTCGTCGACCAGCGCGGCACGCGCTGGCCCGGCATGACCCCGCCACCCGGGCCGGGAGAGCCCGCGCGATCGACCGTCACGGGCACGCTGGACGTGTTCGACCTTGAATCGAAGATCCTGAACAACACGCGGAAGATCCGGGTGTGGACGCCCCCGGGGTACGAGCAGGGCAAGGCGCAGGGCCGGCGGTACCCGGTGCTGTACATGCACGACGGGCAGAACTGCTTCGACGCGGCCAGCAGCTTCGCGGGGGTCGAGTGGGGCTGCGACGAGGCCGCGACCACGCTCATCGAGCAGGGCAAGGTCCGGCCCTTGATCATCGTGGGGATGGACAACACCGGCGGCACCCGTGCCGAGGAGTACAACCCGCCCTATACCCGCTACCTCGGCAAGCAGAACCGGGGCGACGAGTACCTGAGGTTCATCGTCGAGGAGGTCATGCCCTTCATCAACGAGAAGTACAGCACCCGCACCGGGCGCGAGCACACCGGCATCGGCGGGTCCAGTTTCGGCGGCAACGCCTCGCTCTACGCCGTCATGGAGCGGCCCGATGTCTTCGGGCGGGCCATCGTGGAATCGGCGGCGGTGTTCCTGGACAACGCCGCCATCGTGAACAAAGTCCGAGAGCACGACCGGTGGCCCATCCGGATGTTCGTGGCGGTGGGCACGGCGGAGACGGCGCGGAGCGGGGACGCCAAGGCCTTCGCCGACCTCAACCGCGACATGATGGAACTCATGCGCTCCAAGGGTCTGGGCGAGGACCGGCTGGTGACCGTGGTCGAGGAGGGTGCCAGGCACTTCGAGGCCGCCTGGGCCAAGCGGTTCCCGGGGGCGCTGGAGTTCGTGT
>CAZDYM010000401.1:0-270 GCA_964509325.1 uncultured Phycisphaeraceae bacterium | reverse complement strand
CGGCGGCGAGCGATAGCCCCGCACCCTCCCTTTCACCGCGGAAGCGGCGTCGGGAGCGCGACGCGCGGAAGCGGGCTCGGGCCCGACAGGCGTCGGGGCGCCCGGTCCTACGCGTCACGGAAGCGCCGCAGGAACTCGCGCTCTTCGTCGGTCAGGCTCGCGATCCCGCGCTGGTGGACCTTGTCGAGCAGCGCGTCGACGCAGCGGTGTTCCTCGCGGGTGGGGTCGGCGGCGCGCCGGGACGGGCGCGCCGCCGCGGGGCCGTTGCCG
>CAZDYM010000400.1:0-2215 GCA_964509325.1 uncultured Phycisphaeraceae bacterium | reverse complement strand
CGCCCCCAACGCGAGCGCCGCGGACAACAACCGCCCCCTCTCCCTCGCGGAGCGCTGGATGCGCCGCCCCTCCGGCCCGGCGCTGCCCGGAGCCCTCCCCAGCCGCCAGCGCCTCCTCGACGAAGCCATCGAGCGGTTCTGCGCCGACGCCGCGGACCCCGCCGCCTGCCGCGCCGACATCTTTGACCGGCTCGTCCGTTCCCCCAAGTGCTACATCGCGAACACCCCCGAGGAGTTCGACCGCGTCATCCGCGAGACCGGCCTCATCCCCGCCTCGCTGTTGGGGCGATCCCCCGAAGAGCGTTTCGGCTCCACCACCGCCGTCTGGGGCGCCAACGGCGACGTCGTCTTCGGCGGCGCCAGCCGCGCCCAGCGCGCCAACCTTACGTTCTCCTTCCCGCCCAACGGCACCACCTGGGGGGCCGGCGCAGACGCGGCGCCCAACGACCTCTTCACCCGCCTCAACGCCTTCTTCGGCGTCGCCGACCGCGACCGCGCTCTGGAACTGTTCCGCCAGGTCTTCGCCAACTACCAGCGCAACGCCGGCCTCACCTACACCGAGGTCGCCGACGACGGCGCCGCCTTCACCTTCGGGACCTTCCGCTCCCCGCTCCGCGGCGACATCCGCATCGGATCGGTCCCGCTCGGCTCCGGCGGCGTGCTGGCGTACAACTTCTTCCCCGACGGCGGCGGGGACATGACCATGAACTCCGGCTCTTTCGGCTTCTTCTCCAACCCGTCCACCAACTTCCGGGCCCTCCGCAACACCGTCGCGCACGAGCACGGGCACGGCATGGGCTACTTCCACGTCGTCCCCTGCAACAGCTCCAAGATCATGGAGCCGTTCATCCAGACCTCCACCGAGATGCTCGCCGTCGACGACCGCCGAGGCATGCAGCGGAACTACGGCGACCGCTTCGCCGGCAACAACTCCCCCGCCAACGCCACCAACTTCGGCGACCTCACCTCACCCATCCTGACCTCCGTCATCGAACGCGACCTTTCCACCAACGGCACGGCCGGCTTCAACAACTCCGACGAGGACTGGTTCCGCTTCACTCTCTCCTCCACGCAGAACATCGTTGTCTCCGCGGCCCCCACCGGCGGCTCCTACCCCATGGCCGTCAACTTCAACAACGGGGATTGCTCGGGCTCCCCCACCACCATCAACGCCTCCGCCGCGGGCAACCTCAACATCCAGCTTATCGCCTCCGACGGGACGACCGTCATCCAGACCGCCGGTTCCGCCGCCGCGGGCGCCACCGAGACCCTCACCCGCAACGCCGTCGCCGCCGGGACTTACTTCGTCCGCGTGTTCGATGTCGGCCCCAACAACGCCAACGACCAGTTCGTCCAGACCTACGACCTCACCCTCCGCGTCGGCGCTGCCACCGCGCCCCCGCAGGCCATCGCGGGGGTGAACAAGCGCGTCGCCCAGGGCTTCCCGTGCTGGTTCCGCGCCGACCTGAACTCCCGCGCGAACGAGCCCGGCGTCGGCATCTCCACGTATCAGTGGGATTTCGAGAACGATGGCACGTTCGACGCCGCCGGGCCCGAGGTGTCCACCACGTTCCCAACCCCGGGCGTCCGCACCGTCCGCCTGCGCGTCACCGATACCAACGGCCGCACCGACGACGACACCATCCTCGTGACCGTCTTCGACGCCACCCCGCCGCCGCCGCCCTCCTCGCCCACCCTGCTCTCCCCCGCCGACGGCGCCGTCGTCACGATTCTCAACCCCACCTTTGACTGGGAGGATTCCGCCGACGTCGACTTCTACCGCTTCACCGTCGACGACGACCCCAACTTCGGCTCGCCCGTCTTCGTCACCGACGTCTTCCAGAGCACCCTGTTCACCACCCCGGGCACTTTCGCGCAGGATGTCACCTACCACTGGAAGGTTGTCGCCGTCAGTTCCTTCGGCTCGACCCCTTCCACCCCCGCCTCGCGCTCGTTCCTCATCAACACGACCCCGCCCCCCGAGTGCCTCGGCGACCTCGACAACAACGGCGTTCGAGACACCGTCGACCTGGTCATCTTCCTCGGACGCTTCGGGAACACCACCACCATCTTCGGCGAGGGCGACCTCAACGGCGACGCCGCCGTCAATACCGCCGACCTCGTCATCCTCCTTGGTCGCTTCGGCGTGCCCTGCGGCTGACCGCCCCTCGGCATCCTGCACCTCGCCGCCCGGTTTGAGTCCCTCGGCTCAGGT
>CAZDYM010000399.1:0-2231 GCA_964509325.1 uncultured Phycisphaeraceae bacterium | reverse complement strand
CGGCGCTGGCGTCTCGCCTGCTGCATCTGCGGGGCGGGGCGCTCGCCGCCGCGGGTGATCTCGCCGGCGCGCTCCGCTCGCTGAAGGAGGCCATCCGCCACGCCGAGCGCCGGCGCGGCACCATCCGCGCCGAGCAGCTCCGGACGGCGTACCTCGAGTCCAGCCACCGCCTGTACGCCGACGCCTTTTCAACCGCGCTCGACGCCGGGCTGCCCGAGGCCGTCAGCGACGCGTTCGACGCCGCGGCGCTGCTGAAGGCTCGCACGCTTTCCGAGTTCCGCGCCAGCCGGCCCCCCGCGCCGGAACCCGAAGACCCAACCGACGCCCAGTACCGCGCGTGCGTCAAGCGGCTGAACACGCTCTATACCAGCCTGGGCCCGACCCCCAAGGCCTCCCGCGCCGACTCCGCCGCGCTGCACGCAGAACTCGCCGAACTCGAAGCCCGCCTCGACCGCCTGCACGACCGACGCGAGCGGCTCGGCGACGCGGCCCACGACAGCGCGGCCCAGCCGCGGTCTCGCCTCGACCGGCTGATCGACGCGCTGACCGCGGAGCGTGCCGTGGTGGTCTACGCCGCCGATCGTGATCACATCTCCGCGATCGTGGCCACCGACGCCGGCGCCACCTCGCACCGGCGGCTCGCCCCCATCGATGACGCGTGCGCCCTGGAGCGCCGGATCGCCTTCGAGGTCGGCCGCGCCGAAGCCGGGGGCCGGGCCCCGTCCAACGCCCTGCTCGACCGCGTTTTCGAGCTCTTCATCGCCCCGCTGCTCGAAGCGACCGGCCCACGCTCGCTCGCCTTCGTCGGCTGCCCCGGCGTGCACGCCCTGCCGCTCACCGCCGCCAACGCGCTGCGGGGCCGTCCGGGCTCCGACGCGTGGATGATCCCCGCCCCCACCCCCACTCCCACTCCCACCCTCCCCCCCACTCCCACCCCGCCCGGTTCCGATCCACACGCCGCGCCGCGTGGCCGACCCCGCGCTGTCATCATCGGCGTGCCCGACGACGCCGCCCCCACCGCCGCCGAAGAAGCCGCCGCGATCGCGAGCCTGTACCCCGACGCGGTGCTGCTGGAGGCGGACCAGGCCCGTGCCGAGCGGCTCCTCGACGAACTCCCCCGCGCCGAACTGGTCCACTTCGCGGGCCACGCCGTCTTTGATGCCGACTTCCCGATGTCATCCCGCCTCCGCGCCGCCGACCGGTGGATCGCCGCCCGGGAGCTCCGCGGCCGGCTCCGCCCCGGCGCGACGGTCGTCCTCTCCGGGTGCGAGACGGGGCAGATGTCCTCGGGCGAAGACCGTTACGGCCTGGCGCGTGCGTTTCTGGCGTCCGGCGCTTCGGCCGTCGTCGCGAGCCTGTGGCGGCTTCACGATGCCTTCGCACGCCGGTTCTTTGCATCCTTGCACGCCGAGGCCGCCGGGCTCCCGGCCCGCACGCCCGCGTCGCTGGCGGCGTGCCTCGGCTCGGCCCAGCGCCGCCACGCCGCCCAGGGCGATCCATGGCCCTTGTGGGCCGGCTTGTCCGTCAAAGGAGTCCTCGAATGACCCGCCTCATCTCCAGGTGGTTCACCGCGTTCGTCGCTGCCGTCACGCTGCTCGCGCCCAACGCCCGAGGCGGTGAGCCGCCGTTCATCCCGGGCCAGGCGCTGGTCCGGCTCATCCCCGGCGCCGCCATCGGCGACTTCAACGCCCGCTACGCCACCACCACCGCCGACACCATCCCCAACCGAAACATCCACCTGGTGAACCTCCCCGCCGGCGTGGACGAAGCGGGCTTCCGCGACGGCCTCGCCGCGGACCCCGAGGTCGTCAGCGCCGAGCTCAACTACATCGCCGACGAGCAGCCCCCGGGGGGCTCGACCCAGAGCCTGTTCTTCCGGGTCTCGCGGGTGGCGTACGACAACGACCCGACGCTCGGGATCATCCGGGCCCCGTCCGCGTGGGCCGTCGCGCGCGGGCAGGGGGTCACCGTCGCGGTGCTTGATTCCGGGGTCGACACCTCGCACGCCGCGCTGGCCGGACGCTTCGCTCCGGGAGGCGTCAACTTTGTCGACCAATCCCAGCCCCCGGTCGACGCCCCCGCCGGGATCGACTCCGACGCCGACGGGCGTTTCGATGAGTTCGTCGGCCACGGAACCCTCGTCGCGGGATTGATCGCCCGCGTGGCGCCGGAGGCGCGCATCCTTCCCGTCAAGGTCATGGACAGCGACGGCGTGGCCACCACCTTCCGCG
>CAZDYM010000398.1:0-2231 GCA_964509325.1 uncultured Phycisphaeraceae bacterium | reverse complement strand
CCTCGCCCTCCACACCCTCCCCCCCGGCGACCCAGCCACCTACGACATGATCTGCGCCGCCGACACCGTCGGCGTCTTCCAGATCGAATCCCGCGCCCAGATGTCGATGCTCCCGCGGCTCAGGCCCCGCTGCTACTACGACCTGGTCATCGAGGTCGCGATCGTGCGGCCCGGGCCCATCCAGGGCAAGATGGTCCATCCGTATCTCCAGCGCCGCGCCTCGGGAACGCCCGTCCAGTACGCATCGCCCGAGATCGAGCGCGTCCTCGGACGCACCCTCGGCGTGCCCCTGTTCCAGGAGCAGGCCATGTCGCTCGCCGTCGTCGCCGCGGGCTTCACCCCAGGCGAGGCCGACCAGCTCCGCCGCGCCATGGCCGCCTGGAAACGCTCCGGCAAGGCCATCCTCCGATTCGAACGCAAACTCATCGATGGCATGCTCGCACGGGGCTACTCGCACCAGTTCGCCCAGCAGGTCTTCCAGCAGATCACCGGCTTCTCGGGCTACGGCTTCCCGGAATCTCACGCCGCCAGTTTCGCCCACCTCGTCTACGCCTCGGCGTATCTCAAGCGACACCACCCCGCCGCCTTCGCCGCCGCGCTCATCAACAGCCAGCCCATGGGCTTCTACCAGCCCGCCCAGATCGTCCGCGACGCACAAGCCCACGGCGTCGAGGTCCGCCCCATCGACATCCACCACAGCCAGTGGGACTGCACCCTCGAACCCGCGGAGAACAACGCTCAACCGGCCGTCCGCCTGGGCCTCCGCATGGTCCGCGGCCTGCCTCAGCGCGACGCCGAGCAACTCATCGACGCCGTGAAACAGCACGCCCCGTTCCACTCCATCGAGCGTCTCTGGCGTCTGGGCACCGTCCCCGTCCACGCCCTCCGCACACTCGCCCACGCCGACGCGTTCGGCTCCATGGGCCTGACGCGCCAGCAGGCCTTGTGGCGCATCACCGCCCTGCGCGACGCCGACACACCACTCTTCGACACCCTGCTCGAACACAATGCCTCCGCCCCCCCCCGTGCAGCCCCCAGCGCCGAAGGCGACGCGCCGCTTCCGCACATCCCCCGCGTCCACCAGGTCTCGCACGACTACCACGCCGTCGGCGTGTCGCTCAAGGCCCACCCGATCTCCTTCGCGCGCCAAGACCTCCGCCGCGCCGGCGTGCGCGAGAACGCCGACCTCGCCGACCCCGAGCGTTGCCCCGCCGGCACGCGCGTCAAGATCGCCGGCATCGTGCTGGTCCGCCAGCGCCCCGGCACCGCCTCGGGCATCCTGTTCATGACCCTCGAAGACGAGACCGGCATCGCCAACCTGATCGTCCGCCCACGCGTGTTCGAGCGCTACCGGCGCGCCGCCAGGCACGCCCACGCCGTCGTCGCCGAGGGCGCCGTCGAACGCCAGGGCAGCGTCGTCCACGTGATGACACGCCGCCTCCGCGCCCTCGACCACACGCACGCCGACGTGCCCGCCATGTCGCGGGACTTCCACTGAATCCGCCCGCCCCTCCCCGCGGGCCTCAGTTCGGGAACGCCGGGATGCTCACCTTGAACGTCGTCGCGCTCGAGCCGCCCGTCACCACCACCCCGGCCTCCAGCTCGCTGCCCGGCTGCACCGCCGCCGCCGTCGGAACCGTGAACCGCGCCACCCGCGCATAGAACTGGCTGTCGCCGAACATCTGCGCGTTCTGGATCGCGTCGGCCCCGCTCGCGCCCGGCGTCGCGAACCACACCAGTTCGAGGTCGGGCGACGCCGCGTCGAACGGGCTTGGCTTGATGAACTGGATCGACGCCGGGTCGACCAGCCCCAGCGCGAAGTACGAGTCGAACTTCAGGCACGGCGGGTTCGGCGCGGGCTCCGGGTCGTCCTCCGTCGGCACCGGCTCGGGCACGAAGACGTCGCGCCCGGTGTTCGGGTGCTGGAACACCGGGCCGGTCGAGAACGTCAGCCCGGCGTTGCTCCCGAACCCGCTGCTCATCAGCAAAACCTTGAACCCGCGGTCCAGGCGGATGTAGAGATCGCGGGTGGTGAAGTTGGTGAGGTTGACGCCGTTGGGCCCCGAGCCGCCGGACTGGCACCCGCCGTTGTCCACGACGATCCACCGCGCGGTCATGGTGGGGTTGTTCGTCCCGCCGCCGCCGGAACCACCGCCACCGGCACCGCCACCCGATCCACCACCACCACCACCACCACCACCACCACCACCACCACCGGCGCCCCCGCCGCT
>CAZDYM010000397.1:1598-2249 GCA_964509325.1 uncultured Phycisphaeraceae bacterium | reverse complement strand
GATGCGTCGGTGAAACGCGGGTCGCCCGTCACCGCGGCCACCGGCGCGAGCGGGCCCTGGGCGTCGAACCCGACGTTGCCGAAAAGGTTGCAGTTCGAGACCAGCGTCGCGGCGGCGGACCCGGCGCTGATCCCGCCCGCGCCGTTGAGCGCGACGATCGTGTTGAAGATCGAGAACGAGCCCTGCTCGACGCGCACCGCCGCAACCCCGCTCGGGGCGTCGTTCGCCGCCACCGTGCAGTTGGCCATCAGCGCGCTGGCGCTGGCGCTCGAAACCAGCACCGCGGCCCCGGAAACCGAGGCGCTGTTGGCGTGGAACAGGCAGTTGACCACGCGGGTGCCCGCGCCGGCGTTCAGCAAGTGGACCGCCCCCCCGCCGCCGCTGACCGGGCCGGGCCCGGCCGACGTGTTGCCGCGGAACACACAGTGCGCGACGACGGTATCAACCGCCGAGGAACGCAGGCCCGCGCCGCTCTCCGCCGCGCCGTTGCGGATTGTAAACCCGTCGATCTCGAACGCGGCGACGGCGTCCACCTCGACGGCGCGGCCCGCACCGGCGGGATCGATCACCGTCACGTTCACGGCCCAATCCCGCTGCGACGGATCGGTCTCGTTCACGCCCGCGAAGCCCCCGAGCAGCGTGACCGGCTGC
>CAZDYM010000397.1:0-1579 GCA_964509325.1 uncultured Phycisphaeraceae bacterium | reverse complement strand
TACGCGCCCGCGCCGACCCACACGTGCGTCACGACACCGCCTGAGCGGGCCGCGGCGGACAGCGCCTGACCGATGGTGGGGAACGCGCCGGGCCAGGACAGCCCGTCCGGAGGACCGCCGCCCGCCCCGCCGCTCGCCTCCTTCACCCGGAGCACGGAGTCCGGGAACGGCCCGACCGGAACCACGAGCGCCACGGGCGTGGAGGACGCGCCGCGCCCGTCCACCGCCCGTGCGAAGAAGCGGCGCGACGGCGCCCACGCGGCCCGCGCCTCGACCGTCACGGTGAACCCCCCCGTCGGCGAGGTGTCGGTCCCGAGCAGTTCATCGAAGGCTTCGTCGAGGACCCCATCTCCGTTGGTATCGACGAAGAACCGCACCAGGGCGACGCCGTCGGGCGCCGGGTCGGCGTCGGAAGCCGAGGCGGTCAGGGTCAACGGGGCCAGAACTCGCGCCGACGGCGAGGCGGACAGCGCCGAGACCACCGGCGCCCGGTTGATGATCAGTTCGGCGGACGCCGCCGGGCCGCGCAGAGCCTGAGCATCGACACCCCGCGCCAGGTACCGCGCCGTGGGGATCGACGCCGCATCAGTCGGCGCGTTGATCGTGAGGTTCGCCGAACCGGAGGCGGCGGCGGCGCTGCCGACAAGGGTGTCGGCGGACGAGACGATGCCGTCGCCGTCCACGTCCCGGAAGAACTCGATGCTGGCGATCCCGGGCCCGCCGAGGCCGCCGTCCGGATCGACGAAGCCCGACGCCTGCAGGAGAACCGGGCCGGGCGGTGTGACGACCCCGGGCGTGACCACCAGCGACCCGGCGTTCGGGGCGCGGTTGATGTTCACGCTCGCGCCCACAGGGCTGCTGAGCGCCCCGAGTTCGTCACGCGCTCGCGCCAGGTAACGCACGGGCTCCGCAGACCCCGCGGCGATACTCGTCGGAAACGACAACGCGCCCGCCCCCGCCGCGGCCGCGCCCAGGCGAATGTCCGCGCCGTCGATCACGCCGTCGGCGTTGACGTCCTGGTAAAACTCGACCTCGCTGAGCCCGGCGCCGGGCGGGTCGGGGTCGGAAGCCCCGGACACCGTGAGCGTGACGCCGGTGCCGGGGTTTGCGAACGCCGGCGAGGCGCCGAGCGACGCGAGGGTCGGGCTCCGGTTGAGGGTGATCAGGGTGGAGACGGGCGCTGAGAAAGCCCCCCGCTCGTCCTGGGCCCGCGCGAACACGCGCACCGGTCCGCCCGCGCCCGCGGCGCCCCACGACGCCTGCGCGGTGAAGAGCCCGCCGAAACCGTCCGCGGGGTTGCTGTCGGCGCCCAGCGGCTCGTCGGTGCCCGGGTCGAAGGCGTTGTTGTTGTTCGAGTCGCGGAAAAACTGGACGCGGGAGACGGTGTTCCGGGCGGTTCCGGTGAGCGCGGCATCGGGGTCGGTCACGCCGGTGGCCGTCAAAGCGATCGGTCCGGGCGGGGCGAGCAGGCTGGGGCTGGCGCTCAAGCCGCCGACCACAGGCGGTCGGTTGGCGTCGGTGCCGCCGCCCGTGCTCCCACCGGCGCCGGTTCCGGGGGTGCCGCCGGTGCCGCCGGTGC
>CAZDYM010000396.1:0-2277 GCA_964509325.1 uncultured Phycisphaeraceae bacterium | reverse complement strand
GCCGTTGATGAACACCTGCACGTCGTCGTCCGCGACGACGGTGAGCAGGGCTTCGCCCGGCTGCGGGGCGGCGAGGAGCCGGACCTTCTTCCGAAGGAAGGTCTGGTTCGAGCCGCCCGATGTGCCCGGGAAGGACCAGTACCCGCCGAGCAACGGGGGATCGAGCGGCTGGATGAAGACGGGCAGGCCCCAGCCGGCGCTGTCGGAATCATCGAAGTTGAGCTGGGTGTTCCACCCGGGGGGCGGTTCGAAGGGGTTCATGCGCCACGAGTTGTCGATGCTGTAGTTGGCGTCGAGGGAGCCGACTTCGCACTCGTCGGGGATGCCGTTGCCGTTGGCGTCCTGGCTGGTGCCGGTGAAGACGCCGTACTGGAGGTGGTCGACTTCGATGCCGCCGCCGCTGTTGCTGACGCGGATGGCGCTGATGCCGGCGTGGTTGACGACGCCGTAGAAGCGGTGGTTGGCCGTTACCCCTTCGTTGCTGGAGTCGGCGGTGTGACTCGGAAAAGAACCGAGCGAAGCGCCCGACTGGTCGAAGGCCTCAAACGTGACGATGCCGTTGCCGTCGGTCCAGACCACGCCTGCGTACTGCGGGAGGCGACCGAACGCGCTGCTGTTGAAGGTGAAGGTGATGCCGCCGGCACCGTTCCCGGAGAAGAACGACCGACCGTCTCTGCCTAGTCCGTCGATAACGCCATCGTCGGCATCGACGGAGTCAGCGAGGAAGGTAGGGCCAAAGGGCGCGCCGGCGCTGGCGGACACGCCCGGGACATTGAACTGGTTATCCTCGAACGTCTCAAGGAATGCGGAAGTGCCAAGGCCGGTCAGCGGGAACGGGCTGTCGGCCTCGCTGAGGTAGGGGAGAGGGCCGAACGATTGGTTTGGCAGGCTGCCGGCGATGTCGCACTCGTCGGGCACGTTGTTGTTGTTGCAATCCTGGCTGGTGCCGGAGCTGATGTCGGTGCTGTCGGGGATGCCGTTGTTGTTGCAGTCGGTGAAGGTCCCGGACTGGACGGTGACGGTCGGGGCGTCGATCGAGACGCCCTGGGCCGGGAACTCCAGAGGCAGGCCGCTGGCGATGGACGAGATCGTGCCGTTGTTGGTGAAGGTGAGGGTGAAGGTGCCGGAGTCGCCCGCGGTCGGCTGGCCGCTGTTGACCTCGATGGTGTAGTTCCGGCCGTCCTGGGAGAAGATGTTGCTGACGAAGGCGTTGGTGAGGTTGGTGGCGTTGATGGTGAAGGCGCCGCTGCTGACGCCGGAGACGGTTTCGGAGAAGTCGAGGCCGAAGGTGACGGTGGAGTTGGGCAGGACGGGGCTCTGGGTGGAGAGGAAGAAGTCTTCGACGCTGGGCCCGACGCCGCCGCCCAGGATGGTGGTGGGGGCGGAGACGACGCTGCCGGTGCCGGGCCCGTTCAGGGGGACGCCGACCTGGCTGAGGATGGTGTCGACGTCGGAGACGACGGCGTTCAGGGTGCCGCTGGAGTTCGGGGTGAAGCCGGCGGTGATGATGAAGAACTGATCGTTGATGCGTTCGATGCTGAGGTTGTTCACGTTGACGTCGCCGGTGGTTCGAACGCTCACGAGGCCGAAGGGCACGCCGGAGACGGGGCGGTCGAACAGCAAGATGAACTCGGCGGGGGACGCCGCGTAGGAGGTGGACTCGGGCTCGAAGAGGACGACCGTAGGGGGCGTGGGGTCGGCCTCGAAGGCGCCCATGTCGATGACCGGGGGCGTGCCCTGGTCGAAGACGCCGGGGACGTCGGCGCGGCGGGGACGGCCCAGGATATCGATGGGGGTGGGCTCGTTGGTGTCGCCGTCGCGGTCCAGGTCGGCGGCGTCGGGGGCGATGAGGCTGTTCGAGCCGGCGTCGATGGCCAGCGAGGGGGTGCGGAGCGAGTAGTCGTCGTCCTCGGTGCCGGGGATGCCGTCCTGGCCGGTGATGTTGAAGAAGTTCGGATCGGCCGAGAGCGTGCGGGCGCCGAGGGTGACCGTGCCGCTGTTGGCGACGGTGGTGGAGATCGAGTGGTCGACGGTGATGACCGGGCCGGAGGTCTCGGCGAGGAAGGCGTTGACGCTCCCGCCGGAGGTGAGGCGGAAGGCGGAGTTGAAGACGTTGATGGGGGCGCTGCCCCCGACGGCGGCGATGGCGACGGACTTGGGGGTTGTGCCGTTGTCGCCCGAGGGGCCCGGGGCGCCGGGGCCGCCGGTGGAACCGTTGTTGCCCGGGGGGCTGCCGGTGCCGCCGGTGCCGCCCGATCCGGGGGCGCCGCCGACGCC
>CAZDYM010000395.1:0-2321 GCA_964509325.1 uncultured Phycisphaeraceae bacterium | reverse complement strand
GTGCTGGCGATGGCCAAGCGAACGCGGATGAGCGAGGTTGACTTCGCCGACCTGGTGAGCGAGGGCAACATGGCGCTGCTGCGCGCGGTGGACAAGTTCGATTGCGAGCGCGGGTTTAAGTTCTCGACGTACGCGTGCCGGGCGATTCTCAAGGCGTTCAGCCGCCAGGGGATGAAACTCAGCAAGTACCGCCAGCGGTTCCCGACGGATTTCGACCCCAAGCTCGAGAAGAGCAATCATCTGGACACCAAGCGGACCGAGTTCGTCTCGGACGCCGCCTCGGAGGTCAAGCGGATCGTGGTCGAGAACCAGGCGGGGCTGACGGATATCGAGAAGACGGTGATCAGCCACCGCTTCCGCCTCGAAGGCGGCGGCGAGGACAAGCCCATGACCCTCGAACAGGTGGGCCAGATCATCGGCGTCACCAAGGAGCGGGTCCGCCAGATCCAGAACAAGGCGCTCGAAAAGATCCGCCTCGAACTGGAGACCTCGTTCCTTGAAGGCCCGACCGAAGAGAAACTCGCGGAGCGCGACCGTCTCGACGCGGAGAGCGAGCAGGAGTACGCGGGCCTGAAAATGCCCGATTACACCCTGAACTGAGTCCGTTCTTCCCGTGCGATCTCGCAACCCCAAGCCCAGGCCCCCGAGGTCTGGGCTTTCTCGTTGGGTCGGCTTTCGGGTGCGCTGCCTTGTGACATCCGCGGACTTCCCCTTCAGAACGAGCGATCAACGCCCGATAGCCCGTCTGAAAGGGAGGCCCGTCATGGCTCAGATCCTGCTCGTGGACGATTCGCATCTCGGACGCACGCTCGCCCGCATGACGCTCACGCGGGCCGGGCATCGGGTGATCGAGGCAGCCGACGGCCGTGAGGGGCTGGACCTCGCGCTGGCGCACCGACCGGAGTTGATCGTGGCGGCGTCATCGATGCCCGCGCTCGACGGGATCACGATGGTGCGGTCGCTCCGGGAGCGCGGCGTGTCGACGCCCGTCGTGCTCGTGGGCACCGGCCCCGGGTGGCTCGGGAACCAGTCCGCCGGGGCCTTGAACGTGTACGCGATCGCGCGAAGCGTCGAGCCGCACGAACTGAACGCGGCCGTGAGGGCCGCGCTGCGCCCGGCGGTGGCGAAGGCGGCGTGATCGGCGCCCGGGGGGCACAACCGAGCGTCCGGGCGGCGAAGGCTGGGGACTCGCGCCGCCTCCGTGTCGTCGAGATGCCGGGCGCCCGCCGACGCTCGGCACCGGTCAACTCGGCCCCTTGACCCCTTGACCACTTGGCCATTTGGCCTCGCGCCGCTCCTGGTCCACGCTTCGCGGGTACATTGTGCGGCATGCCCGCACCGAGCCGCTCGCTCCCGGAGGACGATAACGACGCCGCCGCGGTGGCGCACGCGAGGCGTGTTCTGGAGTCGTCGCGGGAGGGGGTGCTGTGCTTCGAAGACCACACGCTGGCCGTGAAGTTCGTCGCAGACGGCGCCGACGGGCGGCTGGTCCTGAACGTACCGGCTGCGGCGCTGCTGGCGACGGAGCACACGCTGATGACCCCCGAAGAGAGCGACGACGCGCTGCAACTGCTGATTACTCCGGAGCAGATCGAGGAATCCGCGCTCACGGACCGTTGGCAGGCGTACCACGGGGCGCCCGCGCACATCGAGTGGTGCGAAGCGTGGATCGAGAGCGCCCGGCACGGCGCGTGGGTGTTCGACGGCGAAGCGATCATGGCCCCGAACCGTCTCGCCGCGGACGAGGCCGCCCTGTGCAAGGCGCTGAACGCCGACAAGGCGGCGCTGTCGAGGCTGTGCCAGCGCTACGCGGGCGTGCCCGTGCCGACCCCGACGTGCGTGGGGGTGGACCAGCGCGGCCTGTACGTTCGCGCGGCGTTCGGGGTCGTGCGTGTGGCGTTTGAAGACGAGGTCGGCGACGCGGCGGACGTGCGGCGGCGCGTGTCGGAGATGCTCGGGGCGTGCTGAGTCGGCCCACGGGCGCATCGTCGGTCCCCGCCCGTGATCGGTTGGTCGATACCCCAGGCGGGTCGTGTGTGATCCGCGGTGATCCGAGAACCCGCCCGGGACCGGCGGGGTCCCCGCGAGTGAAGTCATGGCGACGCCCCCGTTCCCATTGCGTGACGCGCACCTGCACCTGGCCGAGTACGGGGAGGCGCTCGGGCAGGCAAACCTCGGCGCGTGCTCGTCGATCGGCGACGTGCTGGAGGTGATCGCCGCCGCGGCGGCACGCACCGAGCCGCCCCGGTGGGTGCGTGCGGCGGGGTTGCGGATCGAAGGGCTGCGCGAGCGGCGCGCGCCCACGGCGCGGGAGCTCGACG
>CAZDYM010000394.1:0-2323 GCA_964509325.1 uncultured Phycisphaeraceae bacterium | reverse complement strand
CGCGCCGCGCGCGGGCTTGTCCGTGAACGGCAGCCCGTCCAGCGCAAGGTACGTGATGACACGGTGGCCGTGCGCGTCCCAGGCGCGGGCCTCGAGCGCGGAGCATGCGGCCGCAAACACGGTCAGAATCGCGACGGCGGGGCGACGGTTCAGCATGCCCACACTCTACCGGCGAACCGAGCCCGGGCCGGCGGTCACCCGCACGGGGGTCTGCCCTCGGTCCGCCCAGCCACGATCCCCCCAACACCCGGCCATCATCCGGTTCGACCGCTCCGCCCGCGCGGTCGACGCCCGGCGACGATCGCTCGGAGTCTCGCCCGACGGTGAGCGGCTGGTCGGTTCAGCCTGGCGCACGTACACTCGGAGTGTTCGGCGGGCCGAGGCTCGCTTCAGGCCGGGCTGGTGGCGTGTCCGACGGTCCAGCGTCGGGCACGCCGCGCATCCGGCGCGGGCTTGTGCGCGACGGGTCCGGCTACCCTGATCGCTATGCGCGAAGCCGCCCCACCCCCCCCGGATCAACCCCCCGGTCACGTCGGCGCTCACACCCCCGCCCGCGCCTCGCTCACCAAGATCCTCGCCACCCTCGGCCCCGCCAGCGAGGACCCGAAGATCCTTGCGCGCATGGTCGAGGCGGGCGCGCGCCTGTTCCGGCTCAACTTCTCCCACGGGGACTTCGCCTCGCACCAGCGACGCCTCGGGGTCGTCCGTCAGGTCTCGCGCGAGACCGGTCTCCCGCTTGCCGTGCTCGGAGACCTGCAGGGGCCCAAGATCCGTGTGGGCGCCATGCCGGAGGGCGGTGTGACCGTCGCGACCGGCGCGGAAGTGGTCATCTCGGCGTCCGCGAAGGAGTACACAAGCCGCGCCGGCACGCCCGTGCTCCCCACCACCTATCCGAGCATGGTGCGCGAGGTCGCGCCCGGGCAGCGCGTGCTGGTCAATGACGGGGCCGTCCGCATGTTCGCCGTGGATTCTTCCGCGGATGAACTCCGCTGCGTCGTCAACGTCGGCGGGCTCATCACCAGCAAGAAGGGCATCAACCTGCCCGACAGCACGCTCTCGGTGCCCGCCCTCAGCGACCGCGACTGGGAGTGCGCCCTGTGGGCCCTCGAACACGACCTGGATTTCCTGGCGCTCTCGTTCGTCCGCAAAGGCGAGGACGTGGCCGACTTGAACCGGCGGCTCTCGGGGGCGCGCGGCGGCCCGCACGATTCCATCCGCGAGCCGGGGATACCGGTGATCGCAAAGATCGAGACGCCCCAGGGGGTGGCCGCGATCGATGACATCCTGCAGCACGCCGCCGGAATCATGGTGGCCCGCGGCGATCTCGGCGTCGAGATGGACCTGGCCCAGGTGCCCGTGGTGCAGAAGCGGCTGGTGGCCCGCGCGCACGACTTCGGCAAGCCCTGCATCGTCGCCACGCAGATGCTGGAATCGATGATCGAGTCCCCCACGGCCACCCGCGCCGAGGTGAGCGACGTCGCCAACGCGATCCTCGACGGGGCCGACGCGGTGATGCTCTCGGGCGAAACGGCGATGGGGAAGTGGCCCGTGCTCGCCGTCGAGACCATGCGCCGCGTCGCCCTGGCGACGGAAGAGGCGGTGCGCCAGACGCCGCCCACCGCCCGCCCCCCCGTTCTGCTGCAATCCAGGCGCGACGTCGTGGCCGCGCTCGCCCACGGCGCGTGGGTGATGGCCCGCGACATCGGCGCCGAGGTCATCGCCGTGTGGACCCAGACCGGCGGCACCGCGCGGCACCTCTCACGCAACGGCTTCCGGTGCCCGATCCTCGCGTTCTCCAGCGACGAGCGCTCGGTGCGACGCATGAACCTGCTGGCGGGCGTGATGCCGCACCTGAGAGCCGAACTCCCCAAGCACCGCTTCGAGTTCGCCACGATCGTCGAGAAGATCGTGCTCGAAGATGGATGGGCGGAACCCGGCGACCGCATGGTGCTGCTGGCGGGCGTGCCCTTTGATCGCCCCGGCGGGGCGAACACGGTGGCGCTGCGCGTGGTGGGCGACATCACGGCGGCGGGGCTGACGCCGGATGGGTGAAGCCGCAGCTTCGGCGATGTGCCACGGCTTTGCGGGCCTCCGCAAAGTCGTGCCTCGGGTCGGGTGCGAACTTGAAGAGCACGACTTTCCGAGACGGGAAGTCGTGGCACCGGGCTCTATTAAGGCCGATCGCTCGCGAAGGCAGCACACAGTCCGCAGGTGAACATAGATCCGTGGCAAGGAAGGTTTGTGGGATGAGACCCCGCTTGACAGTGGGGGGGGGGGGGGTAGCATTTTCTGGGGCGCGTAGCCGTGCCGCAGCTGGCGAAGT
>CAZDYM010000393.1:0-2325 GCA_964509325.1 uncultured Phycisphaeraceae bacterium | reverse complement strand
CGCGGCCTGCTGCTCCCCCGTCGCGCCCGGCGGAGGGTGCTGCGGGTCCGCGAGCATCTCTCCAGAGCAGGTCGCCGTCGCCGTGGGGTACGGCGAGGCGGAACTCGCCGCCGTCCCGGACGGGGCCAACATGGGGCTTTCCTGCGGGAACCCGACGGCGCTGGCCTCGCTGCGCCCCGGCGAGGTCGTGCTCGATCTCGGTTCGGGGGGCGGGTTCGACTGCTTCATCGCCGGCCCGCGCGTCGGCGCCTCGGGCCGCGTCATCGGGATCGACATGACCCCCGAGATGGTGTCCAAGGCGCGGGCGAACATCGGGCCGTACCGGCGGGCCTCCGGCCTCAACAACGTCGAGTTCCGCCTCGGCGAGATCGAGAACCTGCCCGTCGCCGACGCGAGCGTGGACGTGGTGATCTCCAACTGCGTGCTGAACCTCTCGCCGGACAAGCCGAGAGTCTGGCGCGAGATCGCCCGCGTGCTCAAGCCGGGCGGGCGGGTCGCGGTGTCCGACCTTGCCCTGCTGAGGCCCCTGCCGGCGTCGGTCGCCGCGGATGTCGAGGCGCTGGTGGGCTGCGTCGCCGGGGCCGTGCTGGTGGAGCGAACACGGGAGCACATCGCCGCGGCGGGGCTGACCGAGATCGTGCTGACCCCCAAGCCGGGGTACATCGACGCGATGACCGATTCGGCGGACCCGCTGTACCAGCGCATCCTCCGGGCGCTCCCGGCGGGAACCAGGCCGAGCGACTACGTCACCAGCCTCGAGATCTCGGCCCGGCGCGCCCCGCGCTGATCAGCCCGGGACCGCCTCGACAATCAGCGTCACCGGCCCGTCGTTCACGATCGTCACCTCCATGTCGCCGCCGAAGACCCCGGTCTCGACCCGCGCCCCCAGCCCGCGGACCGCTTCGACCAGCAGATCAAACTCCTCCTTCGCCCGCGGAGGCTTCATGGCGCGGTCAAAGCCCGGCCGGCGCCCGTGCCGGCAATCGCCCGCCACCGTGAAGTTTGACACCAGCAGCATCGCCCCGCCCACGTCGAGCAGGCTGAGGTTCATCTTGCCCGATCCGTCGGGGAAGACGCGCAGATGGACCAGCTTCTCCGCCATCCACGCGCGCTGCGCCGGGGTATCCCCCTCTTCCACGCACGCGAGCACCGCCAGCCCGCGCCCCACCGCGCCGACCTCGCGGCCCGCGCACCGGACCCGCGCCGAAGACACACGCTGCACCACCGCTTTCATCGCGCCAGCGTAGCCGCCGCCCTCAACGCCTGCGTCGTTCGGCGCCGCACCTTCGGACCGCAGGCGCGGCACCATCGCCGCCGAGTTGCGCCGTCACGTCAGGCACGCGGCGCCGAACCGGCGGGGCGGCGCCTCCTCCATCGCCCGGTCTCAAAGTCGCTCGGCTTCGGCTTCGCCCGAGCCGGCGGCAGGGGTCGGGTGATGAGGCCCGGGGGGGACGGGGGGCGCGGCGAACAGAGTCGTCCGCGCGTTCGGCGGACAGGGACCGCAGGCCCCAGGCGACGAACGCCCCGGATCAAGTCGATCCTCGGGCGGGAGGGAATACCCCGAGCCGTGTCCCAAGGTGACAAGCTCCGGTCACCCCGGACAACCCCATAAGAAACTGGTAAGCAGTTTTTTGGAGCGCAGTGAGAAAATCGGCGGATTCGAGCCGCCTTCCCCTTGGACGGGGGGCATCCCTGGGGTACCTTGCACAAAGCGCGTGGACCATCGCCGCGCGTCTCATGCGCCCCGAGGGCGGTTCGCCGGCGCACGCTTCGTCGGTTCGCTCCGCAGGTTCCTTTGAAGAGAGGACGAGAAAGATGCTTCGCAACGCCCGCTTGTCGGCCATTGTGCTGGCGCTCGCCGCCGGTTCCGCGCTCGTCACCACGCACGATGTGCAGGCACGCCCGCCGATGACCTCGGCGTTCACCTATCAGGGTGAACTCCGCAACGCGTCGCTCCCGGTCAACTCGCTCTCGGACTTCGAGTTCCGCCTGTTCGATCAGCAGATCGGCGGCGTGCAGGTCGGTCCCACCCTCAACGCCACCAACGTCAGCGTGGTCGCTGGGCGCTTCGCCGTGCAGCTTGACTTCGGCTTCGCGCCCTTCAACGGCGACGAGCGCTACATCGAGATCAGCGTCCGCAGCCCCGCCGGCAGCGGTCCCTACACCACCCTCAACCCGCGCCAGCTCCTCACCGCCGCGCCGTACGCGCTGTACGCGCTGAACGGCACCCCCGGCCCGCAAGGTCCGCAGGGGCCCGCCGGCCCGCAGGGCCCGGCTGGTCCGCAGGGCCCGCAGGGTCTCCAGGGCCCGCCCGGGAACGACGGC
>CAZDYM010000392.1:0-2327 GCA_964509325.1 uncultured Phycisphaeraceae bacterium | reverse complement strand
GGCCCCCGACCGGGGGGGGGGGGTCGGCGGGGGCGGGGGTGCGGGGGCGGGTCTGCGGGTGCGGGAGGGGGCGGTTCTCCGCGTTCGGTCTCGCGGCGCGGTCCCGGCCCGTCCCCGATTCCGTTCCCCCGGACAGGCGAAGGCCTCCGCGCCGACGAAGAAGGGGTGTTCGCGTCCCGCCCCCTTTCCCTCAACCCGGCTCCCGACCGGGGAACGGGGACCCGCACACGGGCCGCGACCCGCAGGAGCACGCCATGCAGATCGACATCCGCTCGACCAACGTCCCCCTGTCCGACGCGCTGGCGTCGTTCATCACGTCCCGCATCAGCGCGACCCTGTCCCGGTTCACCTCGGGGGTCCGGGCGGTGGACGTGACGCTGTGCGACCTCAACGGGCCCAAGGGCGGCAACGACATGCGCTGCCACGTTGAGGTCAGCCTCCACAACGACGACCCGGTCCTGATCGAGGAGCGGGGCGACGACCTGTACGCCGCCATCGCCCGCGCCGCCCAGCGCGCCAAGAGCGCGGTGCTTCGGCGTGTCGACGCCACCAAGCCGCACAAGGTGCGGTTCCGGGCCGCGTAGGCGTGGCCCGACCCCGGCGCCGCGGCCCGGCCCGAGAGCGCGCCGCGCGTTCCCGACCGGGTTGATCGTTCAGTTCCAACTGACGCCGCGCGGCGCCTCGGGGTCGAACTGGCGTTCGGCGCGGACGAGAAGCGTCGAGAGGCCGCGGAGTTCGCTGTTGATGAGCCGGGCCCGCCGGTGCGGGTCTCCCTCTTCCAGCAGTTTGTACTGCACCGATTGATCGCTGAGGGTGCTGAGCACCGCGAGGGACACCGCGTCCAGCAGCGCCGGCGTGGGCAGTTGCGCGGACTCGAGTTCCCCCAGCACGTGCTTCACCCGCGACAACTCGCACAGGGGCCGCGAGCGCAGCAGCGTCATCAACTCGCCTCGTTCCTCGACCAGCGAGGCCTCGTCGTGCTCGGACTTGTCCACCGGCGAGAGGATGGCTTGGCGGTACAGCCGGGCCTCGTTCGGGCCTTCCTCCGTGACCACGCGGGCGCGGCACACCCCGTGCAGCCAGATGTGGTAGGTCCCGTCCGGGTTGCGCTCGTGGCGTGCGATCTGGCCGATGCACACCGCGGGGCGGATCGCCGGGGTTCCCTCGTAATCGTTCATCCATCCCTTGCCGCGGAACACGGCCATGGCGATCTGGCCGGTGGAGTCGAGCACGTCCTCGATCATCTGGCGGTAGCGCGGCTCGAAGATGAAAAGCCGCAGCAGCGCGTGCGGCATGAGCGCCACGCCGTCCAGCGGGAACAGCGGGAACGGCTTGCCGAAGTTCACCTGCACGTGGGTCTCGTCCGGAACCATGGCGTATCGTAGCGCCGACCGGGTGGTCCTAGCCCGCCACCGAGTGCGGGACGATCCGGCCCACGCCGCACACGCCGAGCCAGTCCGCCACCGTCCCGCTGACGATGACCTTCAGCCGGGCGTTGGCCTTCCGCGCCATCGCGCAGGCGCGGAGCAGGCACGCCACCAGGCGCGTGTCGCACACACACACCGCCGAGACCTCGATCAGCAGCACGCTGCCCGGGGCCAGCCCCTGCTTCTCGATCTCCTTCAGCGATCGCAGCAGCGACCGCACCTCGTCGGCCCCGGTGGCGTCGGGCCATGAACAGCACACGCCCACCACCCGCTCGGTGGGCGGGTTGTCCGTGCTGTTCTCGACGCCGCACTTCATCTCGAACAGGGCGTCGTCGACGCCCGCCTCGGACGCGGGGCGCGCCGGCTCAACGGGTTCCCGGTTCTTCTGATCCTGCGGTGGATTGTCCGCGTCGCCCGGCTGCATGGCTCAAACTCCTGATGTCCGCGCCGTTCCCCCCTCGATGGTCCGGACGGGTCATCAGCGTTGAGAGAGATTCGTTGCACTCGGCGCGCGCGATGCACCCGCGAAAAGTTGGTCGTGCGGGATGGGGGGCAGGGTGCGGGGTGGGGGATTGGGGATGCGGGCGGAAGAGGTGACGAACGGAACCCGATCGTCAATCCCAGCCTCACCTTCCCGTGAGAATGTCCAGCAGGGCGGCCCGGTCTTGCACCGCGTCGAAGACGCCATCGCGGTCCACGTCCATGTTCGGACCGTCGCCGGATTCCAGCGCCGCCAGGTCGGAGTCGTCCACGCGGTCGTCGTCGTTCACGTCGCCCCGGGCCGCGGAGACCAGGCCGTGCAACTCGTTGGCCTGTTCCGTCACCGGGAACAGGAACTCGAAGCACCGCGGCACCCGCGCCGCCCATGCGGTTTCGTTGTGCTGCTGACCGAACCCCACG
>CAZDYM010000391.1:0-2358 GCA_964509325.1 uncultured Phycisphaeraceae bacterium | reverse complement strand
ATGGGCATGATGATGAACAACCAGATGGGGGCGGCGATGGCCGGCGCTCAGGCGGCGGGGGGCGTCCCGCCGCCGATCCCCGGTGCGGCGGCCGCGACGGTGTTCCTCGTCATCGATGGCGCGCAGGCGGGGCCGTTCACGGCGGATCAGCTCCGCGAGCACGCGAAGGCCGGCCGGCTGACGGCGCGGACGTACGCGTGGAAGCAGGGGATGGCGGAGTGGAAGCCGGCGAGCGAGATCGCCGAGGCCGCGGCGATTCTGGCGAGCACGCCGCCGCCGATCCCGAAGGGGTGAGCGCTCCCGCTCCGCCCGCGCCCCGAGTGCGAGTTCGGGTCCACGCCTCAACGGAGCCCTGTCACCCAGTTGTCCTGAACGAGTGCTGCCGGCTCGACCCCGGGCCTTGTGCTTCCGCACGGGGCTCGGATGATCGAAGGGATGATCCATCGGAGGCTTCTCCGCCCGCATGACCGACGCCGTGACCAATGCGACCGAGGCTGTCCCCGCCCCCGTGGAATCCGACGGCGTCCCGCTCCCGGAACAGAGACGCTTTCCCTGCTCGCAGTGCGGCGCTCGTCTCACCTTCGCGCCCGGCACCGATGAACTGGTCTGCCCGTACTGCGCGCACCGCAACCGCATCACCGCCGCCGAGACGTTCGCCCAGGAGCAGGACTTCGGCGAGGCGATGAAGCGGCTCGAAGCCGGGCACGAGACGATCGAGCACCACACCGTCAAGTGCGACGCGTGCGGGGCCCAGCCCGAGGTCTCGGCGAAAGCGACGGCGACCTCGTGCCCCTTCTGCGGCAGCAGCATCGTCTCCCAGGCCCGCGCTTCGACGGCGATCAAGCCCGACTCTGTGCTGCCATTCGCCATCGATGAGCGTCGGGCCCGCGAGGAGTTCCGCGCGTGGATCGCCTCGCTCTGGTTCGCTCCGAGTGAACTCAAAAACTTCGTGCGCCAGGAATCACGCCTCGGCGGCGTTTACATCCCGAGTTGGACGTACGACACCAAGGTGACGACGTGGTACCGCGGCAAGCGCGGCGATGCGTACTACGTCACCGTGCCGTACACCGTGACGGTGAACGGCCGTCCGCAGACCCGCGTGCGGCGAGAGCGGCGCATCCGCTGGAGCCCCGCCAGCGGCGTGGTGCAGAACGCGTTCGACGACCTGCTCGTGGTCGCGACAAAGTCGCTGCCCGAGAAACGGCTGCAAGCCCTGGAGCCGTGGGATACGAAGGCGGCGGTGCCGTACGCGGACGAGTTCCTCAGCGGGTTCCGGTCGGAGTCGTACTGCGTGGACCTGAAGGAAGGTCTGGAGGTGGCGCGGGGGATGATGCAGCCGGTGATCCATCAGACCATCTGTGCCGACATCGGCGGCGACGAGCAGCAGGTGATCGACAGGCGGATGAAGTTTGACTCGATCACGTTCAAGCACCTCCTGCTGCCGGTGTGGATCAGCGCGTACCGGTACCGTGGGCGGGTGTACCGCCTGCTCATCAACGCGCGGACGGGCGAGGTGCAGGGTGAGCGCCCGTACAGCGCGTGGAAGATCGCGGGGGCGGTGATCGCGGGGCTGGTGGTGCTGGGGATCATCGCGGCGGTGGTGCTGGCTTCGCAGCGGTAAGCGCGGCCTGCGAGCGTGCGTGCATCGTCCGAGCCCCGGGCGAGATCGGAGCATCGGGCTTGGGTGGTCGGAACCGCCCGCCGTGCGGGGCGTAGTGTTCTTCATGAGATCGACGCTGAGTTCGGTGCTGTGGTGCGCGCTGGCGGCGGGCCTGATGGATTGGGGGACGAAGCCGGCGGCGGCGCAGGGCGTCGGGGCGGAGCGGGCGCCGCTCGATCCCGCCGCCGCGGTGGGGGAGCTGCGTCGGGCGTATCACAAGCGGGCGTTTGTCGAAGCGATGGAGATCACCGTCGAGAGCCCCGGCGAGAGGCGGCGCGAGAGCGTCACGGTCCGTGGCAACGTGATGGGCGAACTGCGCTTGGACCTGGGGGACGTGCAGGTGTGGACCGACGGCCCGGTTCTGCGGGCGGTGCACCGGCTCAATGCGCGGGTGTACTTCGAGAAGGAGTTGGCCGGGTCGGATCGAGCGTCGGCGTTTCTCGAGGCGTTGCCACCGCTGCCGGTGCCGCAGGTGGGGCTGGTGCTGCAGCCCCGTGAGGCGTCGGCGGGGGCGTGGGCGCCATCGCCGACGTGCGTGGGGCTGACGTGGGATTCGGCCGTCGCGGCATCGCACGGAAGGAAGCCGGCGGTGGTGCTGTCCGGGTCATCGGGGGCGGGAGCGGTGCGCTGCTGGGCGCGGGTGGCGGCGGTGGGCAGCCCGCCGGCGCTGACATTCGCCGAGACCAAGAGCGAACGCG
>CAZDYM010000390.1:0-2367 GCA_964509325.1 uncultured Phycisphaeraceae bacterium | reverse complement strand
CGCCGGGGG
This sequence comes from uncultured Phycisphaeraceae bacterium, assembly GCA_964509325.1. GTDB lineage: Bacteria > Planctomycetota > Phycisphaerae > Phycisphaerales > UBA1924 > JAFLCM01. The sequence continues at coordinate 2,358 of CAZDYM010000390.1, read as the reverse complement.
TGGTGGGGGCGAGCGATTCAGGGGTCGGAGGACGATGCCGTGGGCGCTCCGGCGTCTTCGGGCTGGGGCTTGTCGGGCTTCTTTGGCTCGGGGCAGGGCTTGAGCTTCAACTCGGCCTCCGCCGACGCGATGATCTCTTTGAGTTGCTTGGCGGCGGGCTCTTTGGCGGTCTTGAGTTCCTCGCGGCACAGGTCGAGCACGCGCGAGTGCTGCCAGGCGTTGGAGCGGAGCGAGTTGGCGGCGGCCGCGGCGAAGAGCACCTCCAGGCCGTTGGGGCTGGACTCGAAGTCCAGGGCGCGGATGACCTGGCGGACGAAGCGGGTGTCGCCCGAGGCGTTGAACGAGGACCACATCATGTCGAGGGCGCGGGCGGTCTTGGGGATGTCGCCCAGCAGGTCCGGGGGCTGGGTGGTGATGAAGGCTTCGAGGGTGGTGGCGTCTTCGCCCTCGGCGGTTTCGAGGCGGGCCTTCAGGGCGTCCTTGGCCTCGGGAAGGTTGGTGAGCACCGCGGCCCGCCACAGGGCCCGCCGGTGGGCGGGCGCGACATCAGGCCCCGAGAGCGCGAGAACCCAGTCCTTGATGCGGGCCGGGTTGGCGAGCATGATCTGGGCGTAGAAGGCGGAGAAGACGGGGCCGTTGCCGCCGGCGTTTTCCCCGGTGCCCTGGGCGATGGCCCGGAACATCTCTTCGAACGTCTCGGGACGGGGCTCGAGGTAGTAGTAGGTGAGGGAGCGCTGGGTCTGCTCATCGAGCGTGCCCGCGGGGAGCGCGTAGGGCCCGTTGTGGTCGGGGAGGTTCGCCGGCGGGGTGATTCGGGTGGGCTGCGGGGCGGGCTGTTCCGCGGGAGGTGGGGGCGTGGGGGGGGGGGGGGGGGCGGGGGGGGGGGGGGGGGCCGGAGCAGGAGCGGGCGGGCTGGTCTGGGCCGACCCTCTCGCGGCGAGGAGCACTGAGACCGCAAACACGAGCGAAGCCGAAAGGTGGTTCATGATGGGGGATCGTACGGGTGCGAGGCTCTGCACGCGGGCCGGGCGGAGTCGGCCCGGCGGGCGGATTCGGTCCCGGCGTGTCGGTCGCTATGCTCCGAGGCGGATTGGTTTCGGCTTGTCTCGTCTCTGGACCCCCACGGCGCGCCGGGCGGCGTGGGGCTGCATCCCTCCTCCCGGTGACATCACGCGTGCGGGTGCGCGGAGCGCCGTGGGCCGCACGGGCGGTTCCGCGCCGTCGCGGCGTGTGCCGGTCAACTCCTTGCTTCGAGACGAGCCATGCCGATCTACCCTTTGCCGCAGTTTGAAGCCGACCTCGCCCTGGACCGCACGGAGCGTGAGGCGTACGAGCGGCTGAGCACGCCCAAGACGGTGGTGGTGCGTTTCGGCGTGATGAAGATGGTGGGGGAGTTCCCGTTCACGCTGAACGTGAAGCCGGGCTGCGGGACCAAGATGGTGGCGCGGACGCACCGGGGGACCGAGCTGGCGGAGATGCTGACAAGCACGTGCCCGAACGCCGGCTGCAGCAAGAGCGTGACGCGGAAGGAGATGCTGGAGTACATCGAGAACTCCGGGGGGAAGGACTACCCGTACTTCACGGACGGCGCGATCCTGCGGATCGCGACGACGGACGACCTGAACGAGCAGCGGCGCGTGGAAGGGCTGAAGCCGGCGATGAAGCGGTTCGCGCAGCAGGCGGCCGACGCGCAGGGGCTGAAGATGAAGGTGGTGGACGCCGAGCCGATCCTGGGGGGTGAGCGGCTGACGTTCTATTACACGTCGGAGGACCGGGTGGACTTCCGGGAGTTGGTCCACGTGCTGAGCCGCGAGTACCCGGCGCGGATCGAGATGCGCCAGGTGGGCGCTCGGGACGAGGCGCGGCTGATCGCGGACTACGAGAAGTGCGGGCAGCACTGCTGCTGCAAGCAGTTCCTGAAGGTGCTCAAGCCGATCAGCATGAAATCGGCGAAGATCCAGAAGGCGACGCTGGACCCGTTGAAGATCAGCGGGCGGTGCGGGCGGCTGATGTGCTGCCTGCGGTACGAGGACGAGACGTACGACACGCTGCGGAAGCGGCTGCCTCGGATGAAGAGCCGGGTGATGACGCCGGAAGGTCCGGGGACGGTGATCGACGCGCAGATTTTGACGCAGCTGGTGCTGGTGGAACTGGACGCCGACGGGAAGCGCGTGGCGGTTCCGGTGGAGAACCTGGGGACCGACGCGCCCCCGGCGCCGGCACCGGTGCGTGCGCCGGGCGATGCGATGGGGCGCGGTCCGGGAGGCCCCGCAGGCGGTGGGGGAGGTGGCGGCGGGCGCGGCGGAGGCGCGCCGTGGGGTGGCGGAGAGGGGGGCCGGCGCCGGCGGGTGCCCGGTC
>CAZDYM010000389.1:0-2387 GCA_964509325.1 uncultured Phycisphaeraceae bacterium | reverse complement strand
CCGCCGCCTTGCCGCCACCACAGCACCGCGGGCGAGAAGCCAGAGTGGTAGAACACCGTCTTGCTCGAGGGCGTGACGTCCGCCGGCAGCGGGGGGGTTGAGGCCGAGAGCAGCGGGCCGACCGCCGTCCCGTTCGCGGCGTTCCCGCCCTGGCCCGGCGCGTCGTTTCGGATGTAGTACTGATAGGTGTACGCCCGACCCCGCGGCAGGCTGACCGTCGCTTTCCACACCGGGTACGACGTGGGTTCCAGTTTCACCGCCAGCCGCACGTCCCCGCCGCCCAGTTCCGGCAGACTCCCCAGGACAAACACGGACTGCCCCAGCACGGTAGTCTGGTTGATCTGGAACGTCACGTCCTGACGCTCCTGCGCCGAGGCGAGCGAGCCGAGCGACAGCAGCAGGGCAAGAACGAAGTGGGGGCGCATGGCGGCTTTCGCGAGGGTGGCTTCGGGATCTGACGCGGGGATGGATGTTATGTCGCGGTTCTTACCGCTTCGTGGGGTTGCACGCACCGAACACCGCCCTTCTTCGGGCCTTTCTGCCCCGATCTGTCGCGGAACCGCGCGCGGGTCCGCGTGTCCAACGCGGGCCGCTTCGCCGACTCCGGGTCCGTACGATCACCTTCGATGCCCGCACGACCCCACCGCCTCCGCCCGCTCGTTCTGACCGCCTTGCTCGCCGGTGCCGGGCTTGCCCTGCCCGCCTGCGAGAGCGGCCCCCCGCCCAAGGCCCGCGAGGTCCGCGTGGTGACGCGTGACGTTCCGCCGGTCCTCCGCAACACCGTCGGAGCCGAGGCCTCGCTCTCCGGTGACGAGCCCATCCCCATGACGGGCTACGGCCTGGTGGTTGGGCTCAACGGCACCGGCTCGAACGACGTGCCGCTTCCCGTCCGAACCTACATGATCGACGAGATGACCCGCATGGGCGTGGGCAAGGAGCGCGGGGCCCTGGCGGGTGTGTCGCCCGATCAGCTCCTTGACGATCCCAACGTCGCCGTGGTGCTGGTGCAGACCGTGATCCCCCCCGGGGCCCCCAAGGGGTTCAAGTTTGACGCCCGCGTCGACGCCGTCCCGGGCTCCTCCACCCGCAGCCTCGAAGGCGGGACGCTGTGGACCACCGAGCTTCGTCGCGGCGTGATCCAACCCGGAGGCCCCAGCACCCCGACCATGGCCCGCGTCAACGGCGAGGTCTTCACCAACCCCTTCGCCGCCCCGGGCGGAGAGGGCATCGAGCCCACCTCGGCCCGGACCGGCTTCATCCTCAGCGGCGGCACGCTCACGAACCCCTGGCCGCTCATCCTCATCCTCGACAACCCCTCGCACTCCCGCGCCCGCGCCTTTGTGTCGGCGATCAACGCGCGCTACGGCCGCGGCACCGCCATCGGGAGGTCCGAGGACACCATCGAGGTCACCATCCCGCCCGAGTACCGCGACGAGCCGGGCATCTTCGCCAGTCTGCTGAAGCACACCCGCATCGAGCAGGGGTTCCCGGAGGAGGCCGCGCGCCGATACGCCGAGGCCCTCCGCGATCAGCCCGAACTCGCCACCGAGCTCTCGTGGTGCCTGGCGGCGCTCGGGGAGGCGGCGATCCCCTTCGTGCGCCGGCTGTACACCGACCCCGAGATGTTCCCGCGCCTGGCGGCGCTGCAGGCGGGCGCGCGGCTCGGCGATCTCACCACCCGCCCGCACCTCGAGGCGCTCATCAACGCCGGCCCATCGCCCACGCGGCCCCAGTTGCTCCAGCTGATGGCTTCGCTCCCGCACGACCCCAAGGTCGACGCCTACTTCCGGTCCCTGCTCGACCATCAGGATCTCGACGTGCGCGTGTCGGCGTACGAGGCGCTCTCGAAACGCAAGGACCCCGTCATCAAGCGCACCCGCGTCGCCGGCAAGTTCGAGGTCGACCGCGTCCCGTCCTCCGAGCCGATGGTGTACGTCACCCAGTCCAAAGCCCCGCGCATCGTGCTTTTCGGGGGCGACCTTCCTCTGAACCGGCCCGCGCTGGTCTCGGCGTGGGACGGGCGCCTGATGCTCGACGCGCCCGCCGCCGAGTCGCGCGCCCGAGTGTTTTACAAGAGCGACCGCCCCGGCGTCCCCGCCGCCACCGCCGAGATCGACCCCACGCTGCTGGGGCTCATCACCCTGGTGGCCACCCGGTCCGGGCCGGAGAACCCGGAGCCCGGCTTTGATTTCTCGTACTCGCAGACGGTCAGCGCACTGCACCAGGTCGTCCAGAGCGGTGCAGTGGGCGCGCCGATCGTCCCGGAGCAGGACAAGCTCGCGCTCGAGATGCTGCGGGCCCGGCGCGAGCAGATCCTGGACCAGCGCCCCGAACTCTCCGAGTCCGGGCCGGTCGAAGCGCTGGCGCCCGCGCCCGACGGCGTGCAG
>CAZDYM010000388.1:0-2392 GCA_964509325.1 uncultured Phycisphaeraceae bacterium | reverse complement strand
ACGCGGAACCTCTGAAGCGGCGCCCCGGCTCACGAGCGTTTCGGCGTCGCCGCCGACCCCGCCATGATCCCGCCGTCGATCACGAACTCCGCGCCCGTCACGTACAACGACTCATCCGAAGCCAGATACACCGCCATCGCGGCGACCTCCTCCGGCGTGCCCATCCGCCCCAGCGGCACCTCCGCCGCGAACTGCGCGATCGCCTCGCTCCGAGCCTCGGGCGTCGCGCCCAGCAGCGGCTCCCACATCGGCGTGAGGATCGCCCCGGGATGGATCGAGTTGCACCGCACGGCGTAGCCCATCTCCGCGGCGTAGAGCGCCACCGACCGGGTGTGGTTCCGCACGCCCGCCTTGCTCGACGCGTACGCCGCGGCCCGGCTCACCCCCACCAGCCCCGACCGCGAGGCGATGTTGATGATCGACCCGCCGCGACCCGGCGGCCTCATCACCCGCAACGCGTGCTTGCACCCCAGGAACACCCCGTCGAGGTTCGTCGCGTGGACCGCCCGCCACGCCTCCAGCGAGGCGTGCTCGGGGTCGTGCGCCCCCGTCGGCGGATCAAACCCCGTGATCCCCGCGTTGTTCACCAGCACATCAAGACTCCCGAACCGCTCGACCGCGCCGCCCACCGCCCGCTCCCAGTGTGATTCCTCGCGCACGTCCAGCGGCAGAGCCAGCCCCGGCGTCGACAGCCCTTCCACCACGCGCCGCGCTCCCGCCGCGTCCAGGTCCGTCACCACCACCGAAGCCCCCTCGCGGGCGAACCGCTCGGCGATGGCCCGCCCGATCCCTCGCGCGGCGCCCGTGATCAGGGCCACTTTCGACGTGAGCCTTGCCATCTCCCATTGTTCCCCGTTGCCGGGCCGACAGCGCGACGCACCTGTCCGGCACGCCGGAGCCTCACCGGCATCCCGCGTACACCTTCTCCAGTTCCTCCACCATCCGCCGCGCCGAGAACCGCTCCACGCACAGCGCCCGCCCGCGTTCCGCCGTCGCACGCCGCCGAGGCTCGTCCTCGAGCATCCACAGCACCGCCTCGCGCAGCGCCCGCGGGTCGCCCGTGGGCACCAGCCGCCCGGTGACCTTGTCCTCCACGATCTCCGGCGTGCCGTCCGTGTCGCTCGCCACCACCGCCGTCCCCGCCAGCAGCGCCTGCGGCACCGTCCGCGGCAACCCCTCCCGGTAACTCGGATGCGCCAGCACGTCGATCCCACGCATGATCCCCGGGACCCGCTCCGGCGGCACCAGCCCCGTGAACAGCACCTGCCGCGACACACCGAGACCCGCCACCCGCGCTTCCAGCCTCTCACGGAGGTACCCGTCGCCCACCCACAGCAGCTTCAGCGCCGGGTGCCTGGCCAGGTCCTGCCCCAGCGCATCCAGCAGGTCGTCGTGCCCCTTGAGTTCGGCGAGCCGCGCCACCGTCCCGACCACCAGATCGCCCGGCTCCAGCCCGAGCGCCGCCCTCACTTGTTCCCGAGTCTCCCCCGGCGCGGGCGTCAGAAAAGGCTCGATCTCCATGCCCGAGTACACCGTGACGTACTGGCCCGGCTTCCCGATCCCGTGCGCCAGGAACCGCCGCGTCATCGCCTCGGCCACGCTCACGATGCGGTGGCAACGTCGGGCCGCGAACCGCTCCGACGCCACGTACAGCCGGTTCCGCCACGCCGCCTCGTAGTCATGGAACGGCGGCCCGTGGATCGTGTGCACCACGCCGACGCGCCCCGCTTTCCCGCCCGCCTCCCACGCCGCCGCCCGACCCAGAATCCCCGCCTTGCTCGAGTGCGTGTGCACGATGTCCGGGCGTAGGTCGCGGATGAGCCGCTTCAACGCCCGGTAGCCATCAAAGTCCGTCAGCGGCGCGATCTCGCGCACCAGGTCCTTGACCTCGTGCGTGACGATCCGCGCGCCCTTCGTCTCCGCCCGAAACCCCCGCACCCGATCCAGCAGCGAGCCCTCCGGCCCGTGGATCGGCCCGAACGCCAGGTGGACCTCGTGCCCCAGACGCGCCTGCCCCTCGCACGAGAGCACCGTGTTCTCCTGCGAACCGCCGAGAATCAGCCGCGTGCTGACGTGCAGGATCCTCACGCGCTCTCCCCTGCGGCGTCGCCCGCGCCCCTGATTCCCCCCTCGCCCCCAAAGCCCACCCGCGCCTCCGCCCACGCGCGCCGGCGCGCCCGAACCCTCTCCATACGCGCCCTGAGCCACGGCTCATCGATGCTCACCCCATCCGGCATCGCGTCGCCCTCGTACAGCCCCCACGCCAGGCACAACCCGTGCGCGGGCGCCGTCGGCCCGGCCCGGCCGCGGTCCCTCGACGCCAGGACCCCCGCCACCTCCCCGGCGCCGTCTTGCCCCGCCCCACCTCCAGCAGGGTGCCCGAGATGATCCG
>CAZDYM010000387.1:0-2416 GCA_964509325.1 uncultured Phycisphaeraceae bacterium | reverse complement strand
GCCACCGGCGAGCCCGGGTACGAACTCATCCTTCAAGCCGCCCATGTCCCCGCCGTCTACGAGTCGCTGCTTGAACGCGGCCTGGCCGGGACGGAAGGGGGGGCGTTCAAGCTCCGGACCTGCGGCTGGCATGCTTTCAACATCGCGCGAATCGAGGCGGGCCGGCCCCTTTTCCTGATCGACTTCGGCACCGAGAGCCTCCCCCACGAGACCGGCCCCGAGTGCCTCGCGGATCATGTCTCGTTCACCAAGGGCTGCTACCTCGGCCAAGAGATCGTCGCCCGCATGCAGAGCCTCGGGCACCCCAAACAGGTGCTCGTGGCCCTCAGACTCGACGAAAGCTCCCCTCTCCCAACCGGTCAGGACGGCGACGCCGCACTTCTTCAGCCCGAAACGGGCTCGCCGGTCCTCGTGGCCGTGGAGGGCGCCGACCCCAGGCCGGTCGGTGCCGTGACCAGTTCGACCCGGAGCCCGATGCTCGGCGACCGGGCCGTGTGCTTCGCCCCGGTCAAGTGGGACCATTCCAAGCCCGGCACGCGGCTGCTCGTTTCGACCGCGGGCGGGCCTGTCGGTGCGGAGGTCCGCCCGAGCCTGGTTTTCTGGAAACGTCCCGGCACGGAGCGCCGGGGGTCGCCCTGAATCTCCGGAAACCCGGCCCCTCGACACAACAGGTTGGAGGGTGCTATCTTTCCGCACCAGCGGCAGGGTGACCTGACGCCCGAAGCCGATCTGAAGATTCGAGCCATGCTCCAGCAACGCCGACAGTGAAGGCCTCGATTGCCGGTCAAGCGTTTTACCCGCTGCACCGACGGTCGAGGCTGTCTTGTTTTTCAGGATCCCCATCGCGCCCGGGGCCAGAACCGTCCCGCGCGTGCGCTCCCGCGAACCCAACCCGAACTACGCCGCGCGTCGGCGTTGTTCGTCCCGAACCCCCCACCCCCGAGACACGAACCCATGATCGACTCCACCACCCGCCGCGAAGCCCTTAGCGTTGTCGCCGCCTGGCACGAGCCCGACCCCAAGGCCTCCGATTCCCCGACCAACGCGCTGACCCAGTTCGGGCGTGACGTCTTCTCCGAACGCGTGATGCGTGAGCGCCTCCCGAAGGACGTCTTCAAGCGTCTTTCCCGCACCATCCGCCTGGGCGAGCGGCTTGACCCTTCGATCGCCGACACCATCGCCAACGCGATGAAGGACTGGGCCATCGAGAACGGGGCCACCCATTACACCCACTGGGTCCAGCCGCTCACCGGCACCACCGCGGAGAAGCACGACTCGTTCCTCACCCCCGACGGCCTGGGGGGGGCGATCATGGAGTTCTCCGGCAGCGCGCTGGTCCAGGGCGAGCCCGACGCCTCCAGTTTCCCCTCCGGCGGCATCCGCGGGACGTTCGAGGCCCGCGGCTACACCGCGTGGGACCCCACCAGCCCCGTGTTCCTCAACCGGTCGGGCAACACCGTCACGCTGTGCATCCCCACGGCGTTCGTGTCGTACACGGGCGAAGCGCTCGACCAGAAGACCCCCCTGCTCCGCTCGATGGACGCCGTCAGCGAACAGGCGATGCGGATCCTCAGGGTCTTCGGCACCGACCAGGGCGTGAGCCGGGTGTTCAGCACGTGCGGCCCGGAGCAGGAGTACTTCCTGATCGACCGGAGGTACTACCTCTCGCGTCCGGACCTGCTGCTGTGCGGGCGCTCGTTGTTCGGCGCCAAGGCCCCCAAGGATCAGCAGCTCGAGGACCACTACTTCGGCAGCATCCCCGAGCGTGTCCAGGCGTACATGGCCGAGTGCGAGCGTGAGCTGTACGCGCTGGGCGTGCCCGTCAAGACCCGTCACAACGAGGTGAGCCCCGCCCAGTACGAGATCGCCCCCATCTTCGAGAGCGCGAACATCGCCGCCGACCATCAGCAGCTGGTGATGCAGGTGCTGCGGAAGAACGCGCCCAAGTTCGGGATGCAGTGCCTGATGCACGAGAAGCCCTTCGCCGGCATCAACGGGTCGGGCAAGCACAACAACTGGTCCCTCGCCACCGACACCGGCGTGAACCTGCTGGACCCCAAGGACGAAACGCACACGAACATGCAGTTCCTGGTGGTCCTGTGCGCGGTGATCCGCGCGGTGGACCTGCACGCGGACCTGCTCCGGGCGGCGGTGGCCAGCGCCGCCAACGACCACCGCCTGGGCGCCAACGAGGCCCCGCCGGCGATCATCTCGATCTTCCTGGGCGACATGCTGCAGGACATCGTCGACCAGTTGGAATCGGGCTCGACCAGGAGCACGATCAAGGGCAAGAAGCTCGACCTGGGCGCCAACACGCTGCCCGACCTGCCGCTGCACACTTCCGACCGCAACCGCACCAGCCCCTTCGCCTTCACCGGCAACAAGTTCGAGTTCCGCGCCGTCGGCTCCACACAGT
>CAZDYM010000386.1:0-2419 GCA_964509325.1 uncultured Phycisphaeraceae bacterium | reverse complement strand
AGCCCCTCTACCGGCCACGCCGCGGCAGGCGGGCCGCACGGAAACGGGGGCGGCGCCTGCGCGCCGCCCCCGGTCCCCGGCATCGGGCGGATGGATGTCAGCGGTCGCCCGACGAGGGAGCGACCAAGACGCGGGCCATCTTCGGCGCCCGCACCCGCTTCGGGCCCGTCGTGGCGGGGGCCGTGGTTGTCCCGGTCGTCGTGGTGGTGGTGCCGCCTGTCGTGGTTGTGGTGCCCGTCGTGGTCGTTGTCCCCGTGCCGCCGGTGGTCGTTCCGTCCGTTCCCGTCGTGCCGCCGGAGGCGGTGGACCCGTCGTCCACGACCGGCGGGGGCGGCGGCGCCTCCGTCGTGCCCGTCCCGGACACCGCAAGCTCGTAGGCCCCCCGGTCGGGACCGCTGCCCGCGGGTCGCGGCAGGCCTAGGATGTCGAGGGCAGGCGCGGCGGCGGCATCGCCGGTGTCGACGAAGCTGCTGCCCTCCTTGGGCCGGTAGTCGAAGGCCGCCGGGTTCTCGAACACGGCGCCGGGCGTACCGACCACGGAATTGGCGCGGAAGGTGATGCGGTTTTCGAGGCTGTCGGAGCCGAAGTAGCGCATCGCGATGTTGTTGGCGACGAGGATGTCGGTGGAGGGGGTGCCGTTCTTGTGGTTGCTGATCCGGATCGCCGGATACTGCAGCGTCCGGCCCCGGATGTCGACCACCGTGTTGTTGGTGATGCGTACCTTACGGCCGCCGTAGACCGATATGCCGTGATAGGCATCGGCCGAGACCGCAACCAGGTTGTTGGTGATCGTGAGGTCGTCGTAGAATCCGTCAAACAGCCCTATTCCCTGCAACTTGCAGCGCAGCGGATGGTCCGGCGCCCCGGTCCATTCGACGAACACGTTGCTGTCGATGGTCAGTCCGGTGACGCTTCCCCCTGAAGGGGCCCAGGACTGGAACCCGTCGGCGTGGTTGGCGTCGATCTGGACGCAATTGGAAACGCGGTTGCGGCTGACCGTGCTGCCGCTGAACGCGCGCAGCCCGTCGCCGCTGAAACCGTCCACGACGTTGTCGAGGATCCTGCCGCCCTGGCCCGTTATCGTGACGCCGAAATTGACCCCTATCACGTGATTGCGGATCGCCGTGCTGCGCGGCCCCTCGAGCAGGACGCCGCTGTACTTGCGCGCCAGCCACTTCGCGGAATCCCAGGTTGCGAAGGCGTCGGATCCGGCTTCGCCGCGGAGCAGGAGGTCGTCGAGGGTGATGTCCGAGGTCGTGTTGTAGGCGCGCACGAGGTGCATCGCCCCCCGCTCCGGATCGCTCGGCCAGATCGAGAGGCTCTGCAGCGTGATGTTGCGGGCGTTCAGCGCCAGCACGATCGAATCGAAATGCGCGCCCCGCCCGGTCTGCGACTTCACCACGACCGGCGCGTCGAAGGTGACATTCGTCTTCAGCGTCACCGCCCCGTAGCTCCCGTCCCGCAGCAGCAGCGTGTCGCCGCCCCGGATACGGCCGGAGGCGAAGGCCGCGACCAGCCCCACGAACGGCTTCGCCTCGGTGCCGTCGGCGGTGCCCGAGACGGTCGTGCCCGGGGGGGCGACGTACCAGGTCTCGGCCCAGGCCGGGGTGCCGCAGAGGGCGGCGAGGCTGAGAAGGATTGCGGCGATCCTGCGCATCGGGTGCTCCGTCCGGGAAAGAGATCGTTTCCCGATTAGCGGCGAACCGGGCCCGCGCTGTGGCCGGATGCGGGCGATTCTGCGGCGGCGCCCCCGCCGAGGCCCCCCGCCCTACTCTGGCGCCATCGGCGCCGGATATCCAGTCCGCCCCCCGCCTACCTCCGCCCGCGCGCCGCCGCGTAGACCAGCGGGAAGACCAGGGGCCAGGCGACGCAGGCCAGGAGGCCCGCGGCGCGCCAGGCAAGAATGCGGTGGCCGTTGCGGATCTGCTCGCGCCAGGTGAGCAGCAGCGCAGACCCCGCGACGGCCAGATAGACCGCGAGCAGCACGTCCCAGATGTCCATCGCAGAGGTCCCCACCCCGTGGATGCGCGGCCCTGCGGACCGCTGCCGCACAGTCTGGACCCGATCCGCCCGCCTGTCCACCGCGCTGCCGCCGCGCCCGCCGCGGGCGGCGGAACCCGGCTGTATCCCGACCGACAGCCACCTTTGCGGAACATTGATTGTGATATAATTTGCGATACGGACTGCCCGCCCCGCCCGATCCCCTCCGCCGCCGTACCCCAAACCTTCGTTTGCGACACATGCTGATCGGCTACGCCCGCGTCTCCACCTCCGACGGCCGCCAGTCGACCGGCCTGCAGCGCGATGCGCTGCTTGCCGCCGGCGTGGCGCCCGAGCGCCTCTACGAGGACCGCGCCTCGGGCCGCCGCGACGACCGGCCCGGCCTGCAGCAACTGCTCGACGCGCTCGAACAGCTGCA
>CAZDYM010000385.1:0-2439 GCA_964509325.1 uncultured Phycisphaeraceae bacterium | reverse complement strand
ACGCCCGCCGACGACCCCGAAACCCAGGCCGGGACCGAGACCGACACGGGCACTGACGCCGACACCGGCGACCCCGCCGAGGCGGAAAAGACCGAGACCGCCTCGGCACCGCCCTCGCGCTGATCGGGGCCCGGGCCGCGCCGGTACCATCGGCGCATGCTCGAAACCACCCGCGTGCTGCTCACCGGCGTCGTTGACTACGCCGGCCTGTTTCCCCCGGCGAAGCTCGACATGGCGTCGGCGGTGCGGAACTACGCGGCGTACCTCGCCGGCCCGCACGCCTGGATGCTCGGTCGGTTCATCGTCCCGGTCAGCCGGTTGGGCGAGTTCGAGCGCGAGGCCGCCGGGCTGTTCCCCAAGCCGATGGTGCCGCAGGCGCCGCTGGGCGCCTCGCCCGAGGCGCCGACGCCGTGGCAGGTCAGCGCGCTGGTGGGCGACGACCTCGACGCCGACATCGACGCGGTGTTCGCCTTCAACCAGCGGCACGCGCCGCCCGAGACCGACCCCGGCGCGCTCGACGAGGCGGCGGGGCGCGGTGAACCGGACGACGACGCGCCCATCGGTCTGGGCGGCGGGGCGGTGATCGACGCGCTGGAGATCAAGGTCGCCCCGGGCACGCCTATCGCGGGCGGGCGCGACATCGACCGCGCCATGAACACGGTTCCCGAGCAGCTCGACGCGTACTTCGAGCTGCCCATCGAGAGCGACCCGCGCGGGTTGATCGCCGCCCTCGCCGGCACCGGGGCGCGGGCCAAGGTGCGCACCGGCGGGGTGACGCCCGAGTCGTTCCCGTCGGCGGAGCACCTGGCGCGGTTCCTGGGCGCGTGCGCCGCCGCCGATGTCCCGTTCAAGGCCACGGCGGGGCTGCACCACCCGGTGCGGGGCGAGTTCAATCTGACGTACGAGCCCGGCTGCCCGCGCGGGGTGATGCACGGATTCCTGAACGTGTTTCTCGCCGCGGCCCTGCTGCGGACGCGCGAGGGGAACGAGCCGGACGCCGTCGAGATGCTGGCGGAGCGTGACGCGTCGGCGTTCAAGTTCGCCGAGCCCGGGGTGGCGTGGCGCGGCAAGCGGCTGCCCGTTGACCGGCTGGCGCTGGTGCGGGAGTCCTTCGCCATGAGCTTCGGGAGTTGCTCGTTCGAGGAACCGGTGGCGGACCTGAAGGCGCTGGGGCTGCTGGGGTGAGGGCGGGAGGGGTGAGGCGTCTGTTCGGATCGAGGAAATCTGATCGGTGAGAGCGCTTTTCCCGCCGGGACGGCGGCGGTTCACGCACGCTGATCGGAGGCGCCGGCCTGCCGACCCGCGTCCGCGTCTGACCACCGCACCTTCGTTCACGAAAGGACCCCGCCATGCTCTCGATCGCCGCTCGGAAATCCGTGACGACCGCCGCCGTCTTTGCTCTGTGCTCCGCCGCGCACGCGGAGGAGAACTACTGGACCAACGGGAACGGGACCAACCGCTGGGCCGAGGCGGGGAACTGGAGCCTTGGGCGGGTGCCGAACTCCACCGACCACGCCATCATCGCGTGGGGGCCCAACTCGACGTCGGTGATCGTCGACACCTTCTGCCAGACCGGGAGTTTCACCAACGCCAACAACCAGACGATCATCTCGGGCAACGGGTACCTCCGTGTCCATGGCACGGCGTCCATCGCCGGCGGCTTGTTCATGTACGGCACCACCCCCATCCTCGAGACCTACGGCACCACCAACCTCCTCGGCGAGATCCAGCTCTACAAGGCCACCTTCCGCACCGCTCCCGGCGCCAACCTCATCTTCGAGCCCAACTCCACGACCACATTCGTGGCCAACGGCGGCGGGGTGAACTTCGAGGGCGGCTCCGTCACCAACTGGGGCACCTGGAACGTCAACAGCGGCTCGTTCGGCGTGGGGAACTTCAACGACGCCGACCCGGTCACGACGATTGACAACAAGATCTCCGGACGCATCACCCTCAACGCCAACGGCGGCGTCTTCGACCCCTCCGCAGGCAACCACAATGGCGGCAACTCCATCTTCATCAACCGCGGCGTGTTCGAGGCCATCGGCGGCGGCAACAACCCCGTCGAGGCCGACATCCAGTACTGGGTCCTCGACCTCGGCATCACCCGCACCCGCTTCAACACCGGGCTCGATATCAAGACCCCCGTCAACCTCGACGTGAACGGGCGCCTCGACCGCGGCCAGTGGGTCGCCGAGGACACCTCCTACCTCGCCTTCGCCGGCGCGGGCCGCTACGTCACCGAGATCGACGACGCCGCCTCCGTCTACATGCACGGGCCCTCCGCCACGGTCTACGGCATTGACCAGGTGACTTCGATCAAGGGCCTGCTGTCGATCGACGGCGGGAAGAACCTCCTCATGCAGCCCCTCGCACCGCTCGTCATGTCCGGCGGCATGATGAGGATCGGCTCGGGATCGTCCGTCACCCTCTGGCAGT
>CAZDYM010000384.1:0-2442 GCA_964509325.1 uncultured Phycisphaeraceae bacterium | reverse complement strand
GCCCCCCCCGACATCGCGCCGACCTGGGCCGGGTCGACGACCATGAACTTCATCCGCGCCTCGGCGGCGACGTGCCCGTCCACGCTCGCCTTGCACGAGACGTCGGCCATGCGGGCGTTGGCCTTGTTCGCGGCGGCTTCGAGGATGAGTTGGTCGCCCGGCACCACGGGGCGGCGCCAGCGGACCTCGTCCATCGCCAGCAGCAGCGCGACCTTGCCCTGGTGGGCCAGCACGTCCTTGAGCATCAGCCCCGCGAGCTGGGCCATGGCTTCGCAGATGAGCACGCCCGGCATGACGGGGGCGGCGGGGTAGTGCCCGACGAAGAACGGCTCGTTGATCGAGACGTTCTTCAGGCCCACCGCTCTCTTGCCAGAGTCAAGGAACGTCACGCGGTCCACCATCAGCATCGGGTAGCGGTGCGGGAGCGTGGCGATGATCTGGCGGACGTCGAGCGCGGGCACGTGCGGGTTGACGGTCTGGATCGGTGTGGCGCACTCGGGAGGCATGGTGGGCGAAGGGCTGGGGGTTGTGGTTGGAACACTCGCCGCGGCGGCGGCACGAAGGGCCCGGGCCATCGCCTGGTTCAGCGCATGCCCGGAGCGTACCGCGATCACCCGTCCCGCGATGGGCCCGCCCGCCAGCGTGAGGTCGCCCAGAAGATCGAGGACCTTGTGGCGTGCCGGCTCGTCGGGGAAGCGGTAGGCGTTGTCGATGGGGCCCCGCGCGCCGATCACCAGCAGGTCACTGGTGGAGAGGTGCCTGAACATGCCGGCGGCGTGGGCGGCCTGGGCCTCGGCGAGCGTGGAGAACGTGCGCGCCGGGGCCACGTCGCGGACGTACCGCGCCGGATCGACCACGCAGGTGAACGCCTGGCGGTGGATCGGGCTCGGCCCGCCGCCCTGCTCGGGCTGTTCGCCGTAGTCCAGCACGTAGGTGAGTTCGAGCATGCCCGAGGTGTCGCCGGCGGGGGGAGGAACGTACGCGATGCTCGCCGCCCCTTCTTGCACGGTCATGGGCTGGGCCGGGGCGATGACGCGGCGGGGGGCGGGTTGCTCAACGATGCCGGCGTCGTCGATGGCCCGGGTCCAGAGCAGCGCGGAGCCGTCGCCGATGGGGAGCTCCGGCCCGTGGACCTCGATCAGGGCGTTGTCGACACCCATGCCGGCGAGGGCCGAGAGCAGGTGCTCGACGGTTTCAACGGTGCCGCCGGGGCCCTTCAGCGCGGTGCGCCGCGGGCGCGGTTCGACATGGTCGGTGCTCGCCGGGATCGGCGCGGCATCGGGCACGTCGGTCCGTCGGAAGGCCACCCCGTGGCCGGGCTCGGCGGGGAGGAGGGTGACCCCGACGCGAGCGGCGGAGAACAGCCCGACGCCCTCGACCCGCGCCGCCCGAGCGAGCGTGCGTTGCAAGGCTTGGGTGCCGCGGGCCGCCGCGGGCGTCTTTTCGACGCCGAGGCCAGAGATTGATGCACGGGGCCCGGGGGTGCTCATCCGGAGGCAGTTTACCCGTCCGGACGCCGGGTTTTCGGAGGCGGTTCGGGAGAGGTCGCCCGATAAGAAAGCCCTCGGCGCAGGGCCAGAGTGGGCTCCCTGAATCCGGCACCTGGGCGCTGGCTTTCGTCGCGGTGGGGGGTATCTTCGGGGAGACAGGTCGCGTGCGGGAGCGCGGGCCGTCTCGGAGCCCTGGAGTCAACCTGATGAAGATGATGCATGCCGCCGCAGTGTTCGTTGCTGTGTCCGCGCCCGCGGCGTGGGCGGGCGTCACCGTGACGCTGGGGGCGCTGCGGGATACATCGATTTACAACGACGGGACGGGTGAACTGGCCAACGGCGCGGGCACGGGGCTCTTCGCCGGGCAGAACGGGATCGCGCAGACCACCCGCGCGCTGATCGCGTTCGACATCGCCTCGGCGGTGCCCGCGGGCAGCACCATCACGTCGGTCGAGTTGCGGCTGACCAAGGCCGCCGGGCCGAGCGCCGCCCACACCATCTCGCTGTTCAGGATCACCTCCGACTGGGGCGAGGGCAGCAGCGCGCCGAGCAGCGGCGGGGGCGGGTCGGGCGCGCCGGCCACCAGCGGTTCCGCCACGTGGCTCCACACGTTTTATAGCGGCTCGTTCTGGGGGACGCCGGGGGGCGACTTTGACGCCGGCGCCAGCGCTTCGCTGAGCGTGGCGGGCACGGGAACCTACGCGTGGTCGTCGGCCCAGATGGTCGCCGACGTGCAGGGATGGCTGGATTCGGGCGGCACGAACTTCGGCTGGATCATCCGCGGCACGGAGGCCGGCAGCGGGACCGCCAGCCGCTTCAACTCGCGCGAGCACGCGTCCGCGCCGACCCGTCCACAGTTGATCGTCACCTATGTCCCCGCGCCGGGGGCCGCGGCGGCACTGGCGGGCGCGGGGGTTGTCGCGTGCCGGCGGCGCCGGGCTTGAGCGGCGCT
>CAZDYM010000383.1:0-2450 GCA_964509325.1 uncultured Phycisphaeraceae bacterium | reverse complement strand
CCGCCCGCCGCACCCGCCGGGCCCTCGGCGCCACCCGCTCGCTCGCCCGTGTCCCGCTGGTGGCGTGAGGTCGAACGCATCTGGCTCGTCCCCACCGCGCCGCCCCTGGACGACCGCATCGCCCACGCGCACTGGCGCCCGGACCCGCCCGATATCTACTGCGAACGCTGCGGCACCACCATCGGCCAAGCCGAAGCCGCCCCCAGACCGCGCCGCCCCACCCGCGCCCAGACAGCAGCGGGGGCGTCGCGCACCACACCCATTCCGGACGATGAGTTCGCCTGCGCCGAGTGCCGCGGTGTGCCGCTCCCCTGGGACCGCTTCGTCCGTCTCGGCGCGTTCCACGCCCATCTCGCGGACTGGATCAGGGAAACCAAGTTCGCCCGCTGCCACTGGCTCGGCGAATCGCTCGGACGCACACTCGCCGGCGCCCTCCTCGCCTCGGGAGCCATCCAGGCATCGCGGGTCAACGCCCGCGCCGCCGTCGTCCCCGTCGCCGACTCGTTCTGGCGACGAACCGCCCGAGGCATCGACCACGCCCGCTGCATCGCCCGCGGCGTCTCGCTCGCCCTCGATCTGCCCCTGCTCACCGCGCTCCGTCGGGCCCACCGCCCAACCCAGCGAGGCCTCTCACCCACCGCTCGCGAGCAGAACGTCAAGGGATCCTTCCGCCCCACCCGCTCCATCCTCCCCTCCGCCTCCCTCGGGCCCCTCCGTCTTCCCGCCCTCGGCCCGGCCCTCCGCGGCATCAACACCGTCATCCTCGTCGACGACGTCCGCACCACCGGCGCCACCCTCCGCGAAGCCGCCCGGACCCTCCGACAGGCGCACCGTCTCGCCGGGCCCGAGCCGAACCGGTCGCAACAGACGCCCCTTCGAATCATCGTCGCCGTGCTGGCGGTGACCCCGGATGCCTCGCGCCGACTCGACCCCGCTCGCTCGGTCCCTTGACACGCAGGCTGCCTCCACCACGCGGGTGCCACCCGAATCCCTCGCACGTCCACCCACCACGTTATCCACAGACGATCGAGCAAATCACGAAAGGTTTTTGTTCGGATAGCCGCGGTTCTGAGCCAAAAACGCGGATTGACGAGCGGGCGGGGCAGAATGTGAAGACGGGGTGTGAGAATTCGTGCGAGGGCTTGACACCCCCGGGAAGTTGGCTACACTCTTCCTCCCGACTTCGGTCGGCCCGAACAACCCGCCCAGTGGGCCGGGCGAGACGCCCGCCACTGTGCATCGCAACGGCGTACGCCGGAGCACGGAAGTTCGGCCTCTTTGACAAGTGAACAGTTGGGTCACCACGAGAAGATGCGGGCCTTGCAGGCGTCGAAACGCCGTTCTCACCGAACAGCAAGGTCCCGATCACAAAGGTGTCGGCGTGTCACAGCACGCCGGGGCCGATGAGAATCTTTCGTGGTGACTGATATGCCACAAGCATACAAGTCAACCAGAATTCCTTTCATTGGCAAGTAGAACCCCCGGATTTGCCGTCCGGGGGCGTCGGTCGCCGGGTTTGCCCCCGGTCGGGCTTCGGCCCTCGTCGGGACTCGTCCCGCACGGATCGACGAGACCTCCATCCGCGAACGCGGATGGTGCTAGGCAGACCTTCATTTGATGACGATGCCCCTCCGGTCGGTCCGGTCCCCGGTCCGGTCGGTTGGGAGTCAAAGAACAAACAATTGAAGAGTTTGATCCTGGCTCAGATTGAACGCTGGCGGCATGGCTAAAACATGCAAGTCGTACGAGAACCCCGCAAGGGGGGACAGTGGCGGAAGGGTGAGTAATGCATTCGAACGTACCCCGAGGTGTGGGATAGGCATGGGAAACTGTGCGTAATACCACATGAGATCTCCGGATGAAAGCGCAAGCGCCTTGGGAGCGGCGAATGTCCTATCAGGTAGTTGGCGGGGTAATGGCCCACCAAGCCGAAGACGGGTAGCCGGTGTGAGAGCACGGCCGGCCACATCGGGACTGAGACACTGCCCGGACTCCTACGGGAGGCTGCAGTAACGAATATTCCGCAATGGGCGCAAGCCTGACGGAGCAATGCCGCGTGCAGGATGAAGCGGTTTCGCCGTGTAAACTGCTGTCAGGCCCCAGGAACCATGACCGGGGCCAGAGGAAGGGTCGGCTAACTCTGTGCCAGCAGCCGCGGTAATACAGAGGACCCGAGCGTTAATCGGAATCACTGGGCTTAAAGGGTGCGTAGGCGGACCCGAAGGTGCATCGTGAAATCCCTTGGCTCAACCAAGGAATCGCGGTGCATACCACGGGTCTTGAGGCGAGTAAGGGCGGTCGGAACGCTCGGTGGAGCGGTGAAATGCGTAGATATCGAGCGGAACGCCGAAGGTGAAGACAGGCCGCTGGGCTCGTCCTGACGCTGAGGCACGAAAGCGTGGGGATCAAACAGGATTAGATACCCTGGTAGTCCACGCCCTAAACGATGT
>CAZDYM010000382.1:0-2479 GCA_964509325.1 uncultured Phycisphaeraceae bacterium | reverse complement strand
CGGCTCCCCGGCTCCCCCCTCCGCCCGACACCCCCCGCCCCGCCGTGGTACTGATTCATCGCCCGTGACGCCCTCCGCCGAGCACACCTCGCCGATCGTTCCCAGCCCCCCGGCCGGCCCGGTGCTGCTGTTCACGGCGTTCGAGCCCTCGGGGGACGACCACGCCGCCGCCGTCATCGTCGAGATCCGGAAGCGACACCCGACCGTTCCGATCTACGCCTGGGGGGGCCCGAAGATGGAGGCGGCCGGGGCCACGCTGGTGGCCCGCACGGGCGACCGGTCGGTGATCGGGCTGCCGGGGTGGGGGGTCATCAAGCACTACCGGCGCGTGTTCAGCGACATCGACGCGTGGCTCCGCGCCAACCGCCCAACCCTGCACATCCCGGTGGACTCACCCGGCGCGAACTTCCCGGTCGCCAAGATGGCCAAGCGCGCCGGCGTGCGGGTGGTGCACCTCGTGGCCCCGCAGTTGTGGGCGTGGGGGCCCTGGCGCGTCAACAAACTCCGCAAACGCACCGACCTCGTGCTGTGCATCCTGCCCTTCGAGGAGGAGTTCTTCCGGACCCGCGGCATCCGGGCCAGGTTCGTCGGTCACCCGCTGTTCGACGAGGTGCTCGACCTGCCCGGGCTGGATGAGCAGGCCCGGGCGCTGCCCGAGGGTGAACTCAAGATCGCCCTGTTCGCCGGCTCGCGCCCCACCGAGTTGCGCCGGCACTTCCCGATCCTGCTCAAGACCTTCCGGGAACTCAAGCGCCGCTACCCCGGCGTGGTGGGCGTGTTCGGCGCCACCACCCAGGCGGTGCGTCAGTCGCTCATCGAACGCGCCGAGCAGTGGGGCGGCTGGCCCGAGGGGCTCGACTGCGTCGCCGGCAAGACCGACATGGTGGTCCGCTGGTGCGACATGGCCCTGGTGAAATCCGGCACGGTGACGCTCCAGATCGCCAAGCAGGCCAAGCCGATGGTGATCTTCTACAAGACCAGCAAGTTCGCGTACCACGCCGTGGGGCGGTGGATCATCTCCACGCCCTACATCGCGCTGCCGAACCTCATCGCCGGCTACGAGATCATCCCCGAACTGGTCCCCTATTTCGACGGGCCGGAACGCCTCATCGCGGCGGCGGAAGAACTGATCACCGACCCGGCGGCGCAGGAAACCCAGCGCCGGGCGCTGCGCGGCGTGATCGCACGCTTCGCCGGGCGACACTGCGGCGAAGAGGCCGCCGCGGCGATCTGCGCCGAGGCTGGGCTGTAGAGCACGCGAGTTGAACTCGTGCCACGATCCTCGGCGCTTCGCCGAGCGTCGTGATCCATCGGCGCCTGCGCACCGCATCCGGCTCGGTGGGGCACGGACGGCCCGTCGTGGCACGCACGGCTACCGACGCCGCGACAGCGTCCACAACGCGAACAGATCGCTTTCGAGGTCCGAGCCCTTCCCCGGGCCGTCGCCGTCGGGGTCGTCGGCCCAGCCCAGCAGCCGGCCCATGCGGCGGGCGGCGAGGTCGTCGTTCGTGTCGAACGCGATCACCTCGAAGCCCGCGGCCTCCAACTGCTCGCGCGTGAAGGGGCATCGCCCGTCGCTCCAGGGCTTGTAGGGTTCGCCGGGCTTCGAGGGGGCGGGCGACAGGTTGTAGATCATGAACAGGCCGCCCGGCGCAAGCACCTCGCGCACGGCCTTGAGAAAACCGGCGGGGTCGGTGCCGAGGTCGACGAGCACGCGCTTGTCGACGGGTTTGCCATCGGGAGCGTTGGGGTTGATGTAGCCGTTCTTGAGCGTGTTCTTCGAGATGAAGAGGTCGAACGGCGCCTCGCGATACTCCATCGTGGTGATGCCGCCGCCGATGATGTTCGGCGTCCCGATGAAGTTCAACAGCGTGACCGGGGTGCAGTCCGGATCGACGGGGAACCGCCCCGTCCGCAGCCGGATCGATCCCGCCGGCTCGAACCCCCCTTCGGCTTGAATCGTGCCGATGTCGCCCGGTTGGTTGTAGAGCCTCTCAAGGCTCGGATCGGTGTCGACGCCCACCGCGTGCGCCCCGTTGATCGCCATGAGGCGCAGGTGCCCGATGGTGCCGTAGCCATAGTCAAGGACGCGCTTGCCCCGCCACGCTCCCGTTCCGGAGAAACCGGCCTCGCGCGGCGCGTGCAGCGCGAGGACCTCGAAGGCTCGGGCGTACGCCAGCGGGCTGCCGTAGCGGGTGGTGTAGTAGTAGTCCTCGTCGAGCACGCGCTCCTCAAAACCGGTCCGCTCCGCCTCGGGCAGCGCGTCGCGCTCGGACGGGGTCAGCCACGTCCGCGCCGCGCGGTTCATGTACAGCGTGCGGGGCTCAACATGGGGAAGGGCCCGCGCCGCTTCAAGGAACGCCCGCGCCAGCGGCGTCGAGAACTCGGGTGCAAGCTTCCTCGCGTCCGCCATCACCCGGAGCCGGCCCTTCAACTCGGGAGGGCGCTCGGAAGCGGGCACGTTCGCCGCGGCGGCCCC
>CAZDYM010000381.1:0-2495 GCA_964509325.1 uncultured Phycisphaeraceae bacterium | reverse complement strand
GATCGGCGTCGAGGACGATGCCGACGCGACCGACGCGCGCGATCGGCGACCGGGCACCGGCTGAACGGGCGTTCCGGCCCCGTGCGGGCGTCCAACGCCGAGCGCCCCGCGTGCACCGCCCCCGAAGAAAGGAAACCATGTTTGACCAACTGAAGCAGATGGGCGCCCTGGCGGGGCTCCTGAAGAACAAGGACAAGATCCAGGACTCGGTGCGTCAGTTCCAGGAGTCGCTGGAAGGGATGACCGCGACGGGCACCGCCGGGGCGGGGGCGGTCCGCGTCACCGTGAACGGGAAGATGAAGGTGCTGTCGGTGAAGATCGATCCGTCGGTCGCGTCGGGGATGGGCAAGGACGCGCACAGCCGCGAGATGGGCGAGCGGCTCGTGCTGGAAGCCACCAACGACGCGATGGAGACGGTGCAGGGGATGGTGCGTGACGAGGCGAACCGTCACGCGCGGGGGCTCGGGCTGCCGGAACTGCCGGGGTTGGAGGGGCTTCTGAGGTAGCGGCGGTGGGCGATCGGAGCACGACGCACAGATCACGGAGCACAGAGAACAGAGCACAGAGCACAAAGCGGCGGGATCGGCTCCGGCGCACTCCGGTCCGCTCGCAGTTCACCGGCTCTTGACGCATGACCCGACCCCGCCCATCCTCCTCCCCTGCCCCGGCCAAGCCCGAGGGGCCGCCCGTGTACCCCGCCTCCGTCGACCGGCTGATCGGGGAGTTCGCGCGCCTGCCCGGCATCGGGCGGCGCTCGGCGGAGCGGCTGGCCCACTGGGTGCTGCGGGCGTCTTCAGAGGATGCCGCGCGGTTGTCGTCGGCGATCGACGAGGTGAAGAAGTCCGTGCGTTCCTGCCGCGTGTGCGCCAACTTCGCCGACGGCGAGCTGTGCCGCGTCTGCGACGACCCACGCCGCGACCGCTCGACGGTGCTGGTGGTCGAGCAGCCGCGCGACCTGATCGCGCTGGAATCCACCGGGCTGTACCGGGGGCTTTACCACGTGCTGCTGGGGCGCATCAGCCCGCTCGACGGCGTCGGCGCGGACGACCTCACGGTGAAAAGGCTGCTCGACCGCGTCGACCACCCCGCGCGGAACCCCGGCGCGGAGAAGGTCGCCGAGGTGATCCTCGGCCTCAACCCCACGCTCGAAGGCGACGGCACGGCGCTCTATCTCGCCGAGCAACTCGCGGCGGGCGGCCGACGCGTGAAGGTCAGCCGCTTGGCCCGCGGCCTGCCCACCGGCGGTCAGATCGAGCTGGCCAACCGGGCGGTGCTGGGGCACGCCATCACCGGTCGGCACCCGGTGTAGCGGGCGCCCCCGTTCACCCCGCGTCCTTGGCCTGCCGGCGGAGCTGCTCGCGCTGCACCAGCGCCACGTAGCGGCACAGCTGCTCGACCACGAACTTCTGGTGGGCCGTCTGGCCCGCGAACTCGAACATCACGCCCGCGTACAGGCGCTGCATCGAGTCGATGTGCGTGTGCCGGATCCGCCCGGCCACGCCCAGCGGGGCCGGGATGTGCGGGCGAAGGTTCAGCCGCAGCCACATGAGTTTGGTGGTGTCGAGCGAGGCGCGGCACTCCGGCTCGAACAGCAGGCCGACGCCCCCGCCGCCGATGTTCATCAGGCTGGACTGGATCATCGGCCCGACGGCGGGCATGAGGACCGGCGGCTCGAACGCGCGCCCGATCCGCCCCGCGACCACCGGGCCCGCGGCGGCGCCGGGCTCGTTGGCGATGGCCTCTTCGATCTGCACCCGCGACGCCGCCTCGGCGGCCTCGACCGTCCCGGGGTCCAGCACCGGGTGGCACTCGACCTGCGCCAGCGTGAGGCCGACCGTCGAGACGCGGTAGAAGTTGCGGCGCTGGCAGCGCTCGACGTCGTTGGGCATCGCCAGGCGCAGGCCGCTGATCTTCACGCGCCCGTTGAGCGTCACGCTGGTGGGCCCCAGGTTGCGGGTGCGGAACATCCAGCGGTTCTGCCCGATGGCGATGATGCCGACCAACTCGACCCCGGTTTCGAGGTGGAAGGTGTGCCCGAGGGCCATCGGCTCCTCGACGACCAGCTCGTCGTCGGTCATGCCGAGCAGGCGGACTCGCCAGATGATGTTCTGGGGCGCCTCCTCGCCGGAGGGGTCGCCGTCGATGTAGCGCGGGAGCGTCACCTCCAGCGATCCGTTGCGTTCCTGGATCTGCTGGAGGCTCTGGCGCCAGTTCTCGTTGCGTGATCTGGTGGCGGGCACGGCGTGCTCCCGGTCCGAAGGGATGAAGTGATCGACGGGGCGCCGCGGGGGCGCTCTCGGGTTTTATCGGCGCGCTGATGGGCCGTCTTGACCGCGGGCTGGGTCCCTGAGCGGGGCGGCGTCCGGGGCTCGATCGGAGCGAGCCGTGCCGCTGCCTGACCTTTACACTGATCCCATGCCGGAACTCCACCCATTGCTTCTCGGACTGGCGCAGGCGCTGGCGTGCGCCGTGCCGGCGACGGGTCTGGCGTGGCT
>CAZDYM010000380.1:0-2530 GCA_964509325.1 uncultured Phycisphaeraceae bacterium | reverse complement strand
ACCCCCCCGGCAACCCCCCCGCCCGCCGACACGCCGCGCGGGCACGACGTCCCCGGCTACGCACGCGGCAAGCCCTACTCCGACCGGCACCCCATCATCGCGCGGGAGGGCTGGCCCCTGGTGGCGATGTTCGCCCTCGGCACTCTGGCCCTCGCCGCCGCCGCGTGGTGGCTGCACCCCTTCGCCGGCGCGACGGTCGGCGTCCTCGGCCTGGCGCTCACCGCTTGGTGCCTCTGGTTCTTCCGTGACCCGCAGCGGGTCACGCCCACCGAGCCCGGCGCGATCATCTGCCCCGCGGACGGCGTGCTCATCAAGGCCGAGCCCGCGCTCGCCGGGCCGCCGCCGGAACTCGGGCTCACCCCCGGTCAGACCCGCGGCATGACCAGGCTCAGCATTTTCATGAACGTCTTCAACGTCCACGTGAACCGGTCCCCGGCGCGGGCCCGCGTCGCCCGCATCGCCTATCACCCCGGCGCGTTCTTCAACGCCAGTTTCGACAAGGCCAGCGAACTCAACGAACGCTGCTCGTACGCGCTGACGCTCGACGACGGCAGGACCATCGCGATGGTGCAGATCGCCGGCCTTGTCGCCCGGCGCATCGTCGTCAAGACCACCCAGGGCGCCACGCTGCAACCGGGCGAGCGCTACGGCCTGATCCGCTTCGGTTCCCGCGTCGATCTGTACCTGCCCGAGGGCTTCACCCTCAGGGCCAAGGTCGGCGACAAGACCGTCGCCGGCTCGACCATCCTGGGCACGCTGCCGGCACCGATGGACCGTCAGGGGGACCGATGAACGATCGCGCGTCCCAGCCCCCCCAGCCCCCCCAGCCCCCCCCGCCCCACGGAACGTACGGGCCCCCCGGTCCGCCGCCGGCGTCATTGTCCGCTCTCCCGCACGGGGGCGCCACGCCGCCGCGTTCGCGTGATGCGGGCTCTTCCCGGCGCGCACGCCGCGCCGGGGCGCAGCGCATCGTCCCGTTCCGCCAGGTCGTTCCCAGCGCCATCACCACGACGAGTTTGTGCGCCGGGCTGGCCGGCATCCACTTCTCGATGCAGGGCGACTTCGACCGCGCCCTTTTCGCCATCGCGCTCTCCGCGGTCTTTGACACCTTCGACGGCCTCGCCGCCCGCCTCCTCAAGGCTCAGACCCCCTTCGGCGCCGTTCTGGATTCACTATCCGATCTCGTGTGCTTCGGCGTCGCGCCCGCCGTCCTGCTGCACCAGTGGATGGGGAAAGCCCCGGGCGTCGACCCCGCGTTCACGCTCGGATCGCTGCTCGTCTTTGTGCTCTGCGCCGCCCTCCGGCTGGCCCGCTTCACCGCGCCGCCCCGCCCGGGGTCCGCGCCCACGAACCCCGCTCTTGCGAAGTTCTTCACGGGGATGCCCACGCCCGCCGCGGCGGCGTGCGCGCTGGTGCCGCCCATGCTCGATCTTTCCCGACTGGTCACCTACGCCCTGCCGACGTGGGCCGTCGTCGCCAACACCGTGCTGATCGCCTGGCTGATGATCAGCCGCGTCCCGATGTACGCGCTGAAGCACGCGAAGATTCGGCGCAAGCACGTGCCGCTCTTGCTCGCCGGGGTGGGCCTGCTGATCGTGCTGCTCGTCCGCGACGTGTGGCTGACCTTGTCCGCGCTGTCCGGCCTGTACCTGCTTTCCGTTCCATTGAGCCTCGCGGCGTTCACGAGGGCCAAGCGTCAGGTGGCCGCCGGTGGTCTGGTATCTGTTGGGTCCACCGTGAGCCTGACGCCCAACGTTCCTCCCGCCGCCCGATGATGCGACGCGAACTCGGGCCTCGGCACGTCCGATAGGCGGCGATCCTCCGTCGATTTGCACCTTCTTGAAGGAGAATTGGCTGTTTCGCCGCATGATCGAAGGCGATAAGACGGCTGGTTGCGCGAAGATTCGATGAATCCACTCCGATCCCCTTGATGGCGTGAGGAACGGGCGGTATCCTCGCCTGCGAGTGTGTCGGGGTATGAACCTGATCGGGGCGACCCGAGGGTGACGTTCACACTCGTCGAGCCGACGCTCACGCAACACGTCGCGTGCGCGCGCAGGTCTCGGCAGGAGAGAGTCGGACCACGGGTCCAGGAAACCCGCGGTCCTCAAAGAGAGGAAGCACGTCCCATGAAGAACTTCGCCATCGTTGCGCTCCTGGCTGCCACCGGCACCGCCAGCGCCCAGTACTCGTTCACCGGCGCGAACATCGTCGAGAACTTCGACAGCCTCGTCGGCGGCGCCTCGCCGTTCTCGCCCGTCGTCGGCGCCCAGGCCGCCATCCCCGGCCTCGGCACCTGGTCCGGCACGAAGATCGCCGGCAGCGGCACGGGCAACATGCCCTGGAACATCGATAACGGCTCCCTGAACACCGGCGGCCTCTACAACTACGGCGTCACCGCCAACACCGACCGCGCGCTCGGCGCGATCGCTTCGGGCTCGAACACCGCCGCCTTCGGCGTCTCGTTCGTCAACAACTCCGGCGCCGCCATCACCGAGTTCACCCTGGTGTTCAACGGCGAGCAGTACCG
>CAZDYM010000379.1:538-2538 GCA_964509325.1 uncultured Phycisphaeraceae bacterium | reverse complement strand
CCGGGGGGGGCGGGGGTGGGGCCGGCACGGGCACCGGCCCCGAGGCGGCGTTCCGGGCGGCGGCCCGCAAGAGGTTTGACAGCATCACGCCGGACGCGAAGACCGTTGCGGAGATGAGCGGGAAGGGGCGCGACGAGAGAGGCAACCTGGACCGGTACGCGATGGTGGTGTTCAACGAGGAGGGGCAGCGCGCGGGGGTGGTGCTGGTGGAGCGTCGGTGGTCGCTCAGCGGCGCGAGGTACTGGTTCGACCGGCTGCTGATGAGCGCGGGGGCGTTGTTCGCCGGGGTTCTTTCGCTCGGGGCGTTCTACCTGGTGCTGACGAAGATGGTGATGTCTCCGGTGCGGAGCCTGCGCGAGACGGCGGAGTTGGTGCGGGCGGGCAACCTGGACACGCGGTCGGAGATCCAGACGGGCGACGAGTTCGAGGAGCTCGCCGACGCGTTCAACCTGATGCTGACGGACCTGCAGCAGCAGCAGCAGAACTCTCGGGCGATGAACAAGAGCCTCGACCTGGAGCTGACCAAACTGGCGGAGCGGAACCTGGCGCTGTACGACTCGGCGCGGCTGAAGGGCGAGTTTCTGGCGCGGGTGAGCCACGAGCTTCGGACCCCCATGAACGCCATCATCGGCTTCGCGGAACTGCTCCAGGAGGCGGCGGACTCGGAGCGGCACGAGCCGGCGCGCGCCGCCGACCCGGAGCGCATCGCGCGCCGGCAGAAGTACCTCACCAACATCCTCTCGGCGGGGCGCACGCTGCTCGAGATGATCAACGACCTGCTGGCGATGGCCCGGATCGAGGCGGGGAACATCGATGTCACGGTGCAGGAAGTAGACGTGGGCGAGGCGTGCGAGGGGCTGCTGGCGCTCATCCGGCCCCTGGCGGACAAGAAATCGGTCCGGCTGGTGCTGCAGGTGCCGGGGGACGCCGCGGGCGGCGAGAGCGGCCTGCCCGAGGTTCGGACGGACCGTAAGAAACTGGAGCAGGTGGTCTTCAACTTTCTTTCCAACGCCGTGAAGTTCACCCCGGAGGGCGGGGTGGTGACGCTCCGGGCGGAGCAGCTCCGCGGGTCGGACGGCGCGCGGAGCGTGCGGATCAGCGTGCTGGACACGGGGCCCGGGATCCCAAAGGACCAGCACGCGTTCGTGTTCGAGCGCTTCACGCAGATCGACGGCAGCCGCACGCGGGAGCACCACGGCACCGGGCTGGGCCTGGCCATCGCGAAGGAGTTCGCCGAGCTGCTGCAGGGTGAGATCCAGTTGGAGAGCGAGCCCGGGCGGGGGAGCATGTTCAGCCTGATCGTGCCGCTGGTGCTGGACGAGGCGCAGGCCAAGGAGGCGGCGTCGCGCGTGATCGGTCGCGTGCGGGAGAGGGGGCGCGTCGGTGCTGCCTGAGCCCGGCGGGAGCGCGGGAGAGACGACCCAGGGGGAGCGGCGGTGGCACTACGCGCTGGACGGGACGGCGTACGGGCCGACGACGGCGTCGGACCTGGCGGAGATGGCGTCTCGCGGCGTCGTCGACGCCGACACGCTGGTCTGGCGCGAGGGTTGGGAGCAGTGGCGTGCCGCGGGCGAAGCGGAGGAACTGCGGGGCGTGCTCCCTGTCGCCCAGCCCGGGCGGCGCGAGCCGGAGGGGCCGGCGGTGATGAGCGCGCCTTCGCCGGTGCCGACCCCCAGCGTACCCGACGGGGCCGCGCTGCGACGGTGCTCACTTAGGCTTGCCGCGGCGGTCATCGATCAGGTCATTGTGTTCGTGCCGACGATGGTCGTCGTGCTCCCGGTGCTCGTGGTGATGATCGCTCGGGGCATGACGGTGGACCAGGTACAGCGGCTCACGCCCGTGGACGTGGAGTGGTGGCTGGTGTTTCTTTCCGCCTGGGTGACGCAGTGGGTCTACGCGTCGATCACCGAGAGCTCGGTGCTGATGGGGACCATCGGCAAGCGGCTGTGCGGGCTGCGGGTGACGGACCTGCACGGACGGCGGCTGACCTTCGGGCGTGC
>CAZDYM010000379.1:0-450 GCA_964509325.1 uncultured Phycisphaeraceae bacterium | reverse complement strand
CCTGGTCTCCGGCACCATGGTGAGCGAGGCGCCGCGGCGTCGCTGAGTCCCGCGTCCCCGCGCCGTTCATCGGTTCGCGGCGCGTCCGTCGCACCAGTTGCGCCAGGCGTGGCGGAGGGCGGACTCGAACGCGCGGCAGTAGCCGGCCTCGTCGCGCAGCGGGCCGGCGGCGAGTTTGGCCCGCAGGTTCGGGCGCAGCGCGATCAGCGGCGCGGGGTCGTTGGCCAGGGCCGCGGCCTTCTCGATGTAGGCGTCCACGGTCGGGGCGATGAACTCGGTGAGCCCGGCGGCGGTCAGCAGGCTGGTGCCCACGCGGGCCGCGTGCCAACGCCCCTCGAGGGTGAGCACCGGGACGCCCAGCCACAGGCTCTCGCAGGTGGTCGTCGTGCCGTTGTACGGGAACGGGTCGAGTTGAAGATCCACGCGGGCGTACGTGGCCAGGAAGTCCGC
>CAZDYM010000378.1:0-2539 GCA_964509325.1 uncultured Phycisphaeraceae bacterium | reverse complement strand
CGCCGCCGGCCGCCCCTTCCGCGCCGCCCTCCTCCGCCAGCGCCAGTCGCCCGTTCTTCAGCACGATGTGCGCGCCCAGGCGCGCCGGCGGGTCGCTCACGCCACCCGAGACCGCCCCGCTCGAACCCGGCCCACTCGAAACCGCGCCCGACGCCCCGCCCCGCGCCGCGATCAGTTCCAGGTACGCCGCCGGCACCGCGCCCTCGATCTTCACGTCCGCGCTCGCCTTGTCCAGCGTCACCAGACCGTCGGCCTGGGTGATCTCGGACGCGGTCACCTCCAGCGCCCGCTGCCCGTCGAGCGTGTTCGCCCGCACGTCCAGCGTGACAGGCTTGCCCAGTTCCACGTCGGCGTCGGCCGTGATCGAGGTCAGCCCGATGGTCCGCACGCCCGATCCCGGCGTCAGTTCGCCGGTGTACTTCACCTCCGAGTCCGTCACCTTCAGACGAGCCGACAGGCCCTTCGGCAACCGGAGTTCCCTGGCGGCGGGCTGCCCGGGCTGGGCCGGGCCGGGGCGGGGCACGCCGCCCACCGCCCCGGCACGCGGGCGGAGCGCCTCTTCCAGGTTGGTCGTCCGTTCCGTGCCGGCGGGCGAGACCACCTGCTTCACCTCGCCGCGGACCTTGACCAGGATCTCACCAAGGTTCATCCCGCCTGTCGCCAGCGAGAGCAGCCCGGCGCCCGCCGAGACCTCCGCCTCACCCACCGGGGCCCCGGAAGGATCGAGCAGCCGCACGGGCCCGACCACCTGCGGCCCGCCCCACGTCAGGCTCATCGCATCGACCTTGAACGAACCCGAGATGTCCCTGCTCAGGGCGCTCTCGACGAACCCCCGTCCGAACCGCGACGCCAGCGCCGGGGCGAACGCCGCCAGCGCCACCAGCAGCGCCGCCACCACCCCGAGGGCAATAAGCATCCTCTTGATGACCTTCCCAGACGCGCAGCGCCGGAGCCCGGACGACGGTTGAATCGCGGTCTTCATAGCCGGGAAGGGTACGGAGCTCGCGCCGCGTTCTCCGACGTGGTCCGACCCGCCGACACGTCAGCCCGCGCGCCCCGGCACGGGCGGTTTCCGGGCGGTTCCCGCACGGAGTCGCCCCGGCGCGTCCGTACACTCAAGCCATGAGCCCCACACGCAACGACCTCCCCGCTCAGACCAGGCAGAAGGTCTGCTCGCTGCTCAACGCCCGTCTCGCCGACGCGGTCGACCTCGCCACCCACTGCAAGCAGGCCCACTGGAACGTGAAGGGCCCGTCGTTCATCGCGCTGCATAAGCTGTTCGACGACGCGCACGAGACCGTCGAGAGCGCCGTGGACGACCTCGCCGAGCGGGTGGTCGCTCTCGGCGGCACGGCCCTGGGGACCGCCCGCGCCGTCGCCAAGGCTTCGAGCCTGAAGGAATACCCCGCCAACCTGACCAAGGGGCGGGATCATGTCCACGCGCTGGCCGACCGCCTCGGCGCGTTCGCAAAGTCGGTCCGCGCCGCCATCGACCAAGCCGAAGACCTGGGCGACGCGGGCACCGCCGACCTGTTCACCGGCGTCTCGCGCGAGATCGACAAGACGCTCTGGCTGGTCGAGGCGCATCTGCACGCCGCCTCGTGACGTGCCGACGCGACCCCCTCAGGCCCGCCCGAAGCTCCGCTCCAGGTCTCGGATGGTCACGCGGATCGCGGTGGGGCGCCCGTGCGGGCAGTTGCTGGAGCGCTCCACCTCGGAGCGGAGTCGGAGCAGTTCCTCCAGTTCGCCGGGCGAGAGCGCCTCGCCGGCCTTGATGGCCGCCTTGCAGGCCATCATGTCGAGCACCTCGTGCAGCAGCGCTTCACGCCGGGCCGGGTCCTCCGACGCCGATTCGGAGGGCTCGGTCTCGAGTCGTTCCATCAGCTCGGAAACAAACGCCCCCGGTTCGACCCGCTTTTCCAGCAGGAACGAAGGGAACGCCTGCACCAGCACCCCCGCCGTGCCGGACGGTTCCAGCGCGATGCCCAGCGTGCGGAGCAGCCCGGCGAAGGCGGGCAGGCGCTCCACCGACGCGGGCGAAGCCCCCACCGCCGCCGGGATGAGCAGCCGCTGGGACTCCAGTTCCCCGCCCGTCACGCGGGCCCGCAGCTTCTCGTACATCACCCGCTCGTGCAGCGCGTGCTGGTCGATGATCACCACGCCCTGCTCGTCTTGCGTGACCAGGTAGCTGTTGTGGACCTGCAGCACCCGTTCGACGGGCACCGGCGCCGCCAGACCCCGCGCGGCGGGCGCCTCGTGCCGGCGGAGCGATCCGTCGGCGAAGGTGTCCGGGCCCGTCTCGCCGACGACCGCCCCAGGGGTGTGTCGCTGCGACTCCACCGCGCGGCGCACCGTGTCGTACTCGAACCTGCCCCCCGCGGCGGAGGGCACGTGCCGCGAGAAGAAGTCGACGAACGCCGAAGCCGATCCACCGCCTCCTCCGCCCCCACCAGCCCTCCCCGGCACGATCGGCGTCAGAGGCAACGCCGGCGCTCCCGGCAGCCCCGCCGCCCCCGCCCCAACCTCAACACCGCCCCCG
>CAZDYM010000377.1:1790-2577 GCA_964509325.1 uncultured Phycisphaeraceae bacterium | reverse complement strand
CCGCACAACGCGGGCAGCAGCAGGGCGGGAAGGATGAGGCTCCGGCGAGGGGTGGTGTGCATGGGCGTCTCTTTCTTCACAATGGGGGGTGGCAGAGCGGCGCCGGCGTCGGCGTCGTCACCTGTGAAGAGCAGCGGGCCCCGACGCTGATACACGCCCACGCGGCCGGCCCGCAGGGCGCGAACCTCGGCCCGGCGCGATCGAAAAAAGCCCCTCCAAAGGAGGGGCTCGGGGAACCGAAGCGGCGCTGCGCGCGGCCTTAGAACTTGATCTTGTCCGATCCCATGGCGCCGTGGTCCGCGTCCATGCCGCCCTTGGTGGGCGACGCGCCGCGGTCGGGGCGCTCGGCGCGTTCGGCCTTCTCGGCGCGGGCCTCTTCCACGGCGCCCCACTGGGCGCGCTTGAGCGACAGGCCGATCTTGCGGTCGCTCGTGTCCACGCGGAGGATCTTGACGTCGACCTCCTCGTTGGCCTTGACCACGTCCTGCGGGTTCTCGACCTTGTGGTCGGCGAGTTCGGAGATGTGGAGCAGGCCCTCGAGATCGTCTTCGAGTTCGACGAAGACGCCGAAGTTGGTGATCTTGGTGACCTTGCCGCGGACGACCATGCCGGGCTTGTAGGCGCTGGGGATGGCGTTGAGCCACGGGTCCTCGGTGAGCTGCTTGACGCCCAGGGCCACGCGCTGCTTGGACTGGTCGACTTCGAGCACGACGCACTTGACCGACTGGCCCTTCTGGAGCACCTCGTTGGGGTGGGCGACCTTCTTGGTCCAGGAGAGGTCCGAGAC
>CAZDYM010000377.1:0-1764 GCA_964509325.1 uncultured Phycisphaeraceae bacterium | reverse complement strand
ACGCCGGGCTCGAGCTCGACGAACGCACCGTAGTTGGCGAGGTTGCGGACCTTGCCCTCGATGACGGTGCCGGGGGGGTACTTCTCGGCGACCAGTTCCCACGGGTTGGTCTCGCACTGCTTCATGCCCAGCGAGATCTCCTGCTTGTCCTTGTTGATGTCGAGGACGACGACCTCGACCTCCTGGTTCGGCTGGACCAGCTCGGAGGGGTGGTTGATGCGCCGGGTCCAGGACATCTCGGAGATGTGGACCAGGCCCTCGATCCCGTCCTCCAGACGCACGAACGCGCCGTAGGACATGAGGTTGACGACCGAGCCCTTGACGCGGCTGCCCACGGCGTACTTCTGCTCGATGGCCTCCCAGGGCGAGGCCTCGCGCTGCTTCAGGCCCAACGCGACCTTCTCCTTCTCACGGTCGACGTTCAGGACCTTGACCTCGATCTTCTGGTCGATCTTCAGCATCTCGCTGGGGTGGTTGATGCGGCCCCACGACATGTCCGTGATGTGGAGCAGCCCGTCGATGCCGCCGAGGTCAACGAACGCGCCGAAGTCGGCGATGTTCTTGACGGTGCCCTGCACGATGTCGCCCTCGCGGAGGGTTTCGAGGATCCGCTTCTTGGCCGTCTCACGCTCGTGCTCGATGAGCTTGCGCCGGGAGATCACGATGTTCCGGCGTTCGAGGTCGATCTTCAGGACCTCGGCGCGGATCTCGCGGCCCACAAAGTCGCCGATCTCGCCCGGGCGGCGGACGTCGACCTGCGAGGCGGGCAGGAACACCGGGACCCCGATGTCGACCAGCAGCCCGCCCTTGATCTTCCGGAGCACCTTGCCCTGGACGATGTCGCCCTCGTGGGTGGTCTCGATGATGCGCTTCCAGTTGATGACGCGGTCGGCCTTGCGCTTCGAGAGCTGGATCAGCCCGCCCTCGCCCTCGAGTTCTTCGAGCAGCACCTGCACCTCGGCCCCGGGGCGCAGGTCCTCGGGGTTGTCGAACTCGTCCTTGGGGATCAGCCCCTCGGACTTGAGCCCGACATCGACCACGACGTCGTCGCCGGCCATCCCGATCACGCGGCCCACCAGGATCGTGTCGGCCTCGAACTCCTTGATGGTGTCGGAGTCGAGCAGGGCGGCCATGGGGTCGCCCGCGGACGAGCCGCCTCCCCCCGCCCCACGCCCGAAGGCGTCGCGCAGCAGGGCGTCGGTCTCGAGGTCGGCGGTCCCGAGCGAAGCGATCAGATTCTCATCAACCATGAATGGGGCGTCCGTCGCGCCCTCGCCGGCGCTCGGGCGAGGTGAACGGTCGCTGGGAGTCCCGGTAGGTGGGATCGGCCCGACGCGTGTCGGCGGTTTGACCGCTCACCCGTGCCCGTGCACGGGACGCTCACACATGCCCCCGCCCTGGACAGGGCGGTTGAAAAGGAAGTTGTCGTGCCGCCCAGGGTGCCCACCCAGGGACAACGGCGCCCGCCCGCGGCGAGGCGGGCGGAGCCCCTAGTTTACCACAATCCAATCCCTGTGTCCAGAGCGTGGTTGGGGGAATGTGAGGGCCGGGGGGCGGGGTCCGGGGGGGGGGCGGGGTCCGGGGGGGCGGGGGGGTGGACTCAGCGGAGGATCCGGTAGTTGAAGGTGATGGAAGGCGGGTTGATGGCGAAGGTGGCGTTGTTGCCGATGGCGATCCGGATCGTGGTGGCGTCGATTACGCGCGCGTAGGCGATGAACAGCCCGTCGTTCAGGTCGGCGCTGGGGTTGACGACCACGATGTCCG
>CAZDYM010000376.1:0-2585 GCA_964509325.1 uncultured Phycisphaeraceae bacterium | reverse complement strand
TTCCCCATCACTTCGCCTTGCCGACCGTGCGGATGATGCGCTTGGGCATGACCATGGCCAGGGCCCCGGCGGCGAGCAGCATCACGCCGAAGCCGACGAAGGCGAGTTCCAGCCGCCCGTCGGGCAGGTCCGCCGGCTTCACGGGCGGCCCGAGGAACAGCCCCACCAGCAGCGGCGCGACCGCGGCGATGGCCCAGGAGCCGCCCATCATCAGGCTGCTGGCCAGCCCGGTGCGGTGCGGGAGCAGGCGCTGCGCAAGGCCGATGGTGATCGGCAGAATCGAGCTGAACCCCAGCGAGGTCAGCGCGGCGCAGACGTACATCGGCCACAATCCCAGGGCACCCCCTCCCCACCGGCCGCCGGCGTAGCCCGTCAGCGCGGTGAAGAGCGCGCCGGCGATCGACAGGGCGAGGATCGCGCCCCGCTCCGTGCCCGGGCGCACCAGCCGCCCCGCCAGGATCGCCCCGACGCCCATCCCGACGGTCATCGCCACGATGATGTTGCCGCTGAGGTTGGTCGCGGCGGCGGCGTCGCCCGGGATCTGACGCTCGGCCCAGATGTTGAAGAGCACGTACATCGCGGTGTTCACGATGAAGCGCAGCGCGTTGCCCGCGTACAGCAGCCCGACCGCGGTCCAGCGTTCGCGGATCTCCTCCGGTGGGATCTCGACCGCCGCGGCGGACGAGCCGTTGCTCGGCGCGGCGCGGTGGGTCACGTGCGATGTCACGCGGTGCAGGATGTACGCCGTGATCAGGCCCATCGGCACCAGCGCGAGCAGGGAAGGAAGGCCGAAGGCGGCGTTGAGCCTCGTCGAGGCGATCGGGCCGATGACGCTGCCGACCATCCCCGCGGCGAAGAACAGGCTGACCGCCAGCGAGCGGCCCGTCTTGAGGACGCGCCCGCCGAGCTGCCCCGCCTGGGCCCCGGCGATGGGGTGGTAGATGCCGTTGCCGATCATCGCGATCGAGAGCAGCAGCCACAGCACCCAGAAGTTGGGCGCCAGCCCGATGAGGCACGAGCACACGCACGAGAGGGTAAGCCCGAGCGGGCCGGCGATGCGCGTGTCGTAACGGTCGCTGAGCCACGCCGCGAGGGCCTGGGGCAGCCCGCTGAGGATCTGGTTGCTGGCGTAGATGACGCCGATCTGCCAGCCGGTGAGTTTCAGGTGATCGGCCAGGGCGATCTGGAGGGCCGCGAAGAAGATGGGGTAGATGTCAACGACGACGTGCGACCCGCAGACGGTCCAGAACTGCTTGCGGGTTTCTCGGAGGTCTGCGGAAGGGGCGATGTCGAGGGCCGGGCCGGTGGCGCCCGGCACGGCGCAGACGCCGGTGCCGACGGCGGCGCCGCCGATCGGAGAAACTCCGCGATGACGAAGCGTCTCGGAAGGGGTTTGAACGCCGCCCGCGAGATCGCTGTGCGTGGCAGGAATGGCTGAGCGGGTTTCGGTCGGCGCGGGCGGCATGGGAAGCCCGAACAATAGGCGATCAAGCACTCAGGAGAGGCAGATCGCTTTCAGCGCTCGGGAGCGAGGTCGGTACGCCGGTTCACTCCCGAGTGTTCGAGCCGCCGGCTGGTGACCGGTTGGAAACCGCGGCGCTTTCGGTGCGACTCACGCCGCCCGCCGCGGTCAGCATCGCGCCGATGACCAGGCCCATCACGCTCGCGCCGGCGGCGGGCCACGTCCACGACATCGCCGACATCCCTTCCTGCACCACCTTGTCCTTGGCGCGGAACAGTTGCGGCGGGGTGACCTGGATCATCGCGTCGTACTGCCACAGCCGCTCGCGGCGCTGCTCTTCCGTGAGACCCTCCACCGGCTTGTCGTAGGGCCCCGGCGCGGCGACGCGTTCGATCTCCTTGTAGGTGGTGTCCCAGGTCTTGATGGACGATTCGGGCGGCCCGTCCACGAAGAACTCCGCGAAGCGGTACCGCCACTCGCGCCGGCGCACCAGACCCCACGAGCCCTCGTCGAATCCCGCCGCCGGGTACCGCGCCGCGGCGATGAGACGCGGCCTCAGGGTCCCGTCGCGCATGGCCTGGACGATCTTCTCGTTGCTCCCGCCGTCGCTCTCGACCATCGGCAGCAACTTGAACCAGTCCTCGTGCTTGAGCATGCCAGGGAGGCGCGGGTCGTAGCGCCCGCCGAAGTCAAATCTCACTTCCTGCCCGCGCCACTTCACCACCAGCGCCGGCGTGACCGACGCCGGGAACCGCCCGGCGGCGTCGGCGGTCTCGGCGGGCGGGTCGATCGTCACCTCGCACCGCTCGCCGAGGAAATCGAACACCTCGGCGTCGATCCGCGTGTTGAACCAGAAGTGCGGCTTGTGCCTGAGCTCGGGCCGATCCGACAGCCGGCGGGCCATGCTGAACGAAGACACCGCCAGGCCAACGACGGAGAGCCCGATCAACGCCGGGCCGAACCACTTGGGGAGAGAGAGGGGCATGGGCGTGACCCGTGCGACCGGCGGGGCGCCGGTCGGACGGAAGGCGGGGCGACCGGTTCAGTGCGGCTTGGGTTCGGCGGGCGGGGACTCGGCGGGCGGGGTCCGCGTGCCCGCGGGTCCTTCCGCGGCGGGCTTGGT
>CAZDYM010000375.1:0-2604 GCA_964509325.1 uncultured Phycisphaeraceae bacterium | reverse complement strand
GGAGGGCCCGGGGGCAAGCCGGGGGCGAGTCGGGGGCGAGTCGGGGGGGCGGCTCGCGCCGCGTCGTGTGCGTTGTCGAGCGGCCCGGGTCAATCGGCGAAGGGGCCGTCGTCGAGGCGGTCGCGGACCGCGTCGCGCTGGCGCGGGGTGGGCGCGACGTCGTCGAACTCGCGGGTGAAGATCCGTCGGCGGGTCTCGCCGGTGGCGCCCACGGGTGACAGCACGAACCCGATGCTCGATTCGTCGGTGATGGTGCTGATGTGGAACCCCACCTCGACGGTCCACTGCGGGAAGCGGCGTGTCAGCCGCCCGCCGACGCTCTGGAACTCCTCGTTGTCGAGGTCGTACACGCTCTGGAGCGTGGCGGCGTACTTGCGCGTGAGCTCGTAGCGGGCCCCGAAGTCGATGTTCTTGGAGTCCAGCGGGTCCAACGAGCGGTACTCGACGAAGGTCGAGAAGCCGTCGCCGTGATCCACGATCGCGCCCGCGGCGGCGCGGGAGGTGGTGCGCTCCTCGACGTCGTACAGGGCGTCGCCCGTGATGGCGACGGCGTCGGTGAGTTGCATGATGGCGTCCGCGGTGACGAACTCGCCAAGGCTGGAACGCTCGGGGCGTGCCTCGATGAATCGCCCGAAGGGGGTTTCGCGGTCGACGTCGCCGCTGGACCAGACGTAGTCGGTGTTGATCCGGAGCCAATCGACGGAGCGCAGGGTGCCGCGCGAGCCCGGGGCCTCGCTCGGACGGTGGGTCTGCCAGACGTTCTCGACGCCGGCGCGGACGGAGGTGCCGTCGGCGAGGGATTCGACGCCCTCGTCGTACACGGGCAGGTCGGACTGTTCGACGTTGGTGCCGCTGCTCCAGGCGGTGAGGCTGGGGGTGATGATGTGGCGCACGCCGTGGAGGTCGAGCACGTCGGACTTGACGGAGGAATCCACGCGGTTGAGGCTGGTGGCGGCGCGGAGGCCGGCGGCGCCCCAGTAGCGCTCGCGGTCGATGCTCTCGCCGCCCGCCCCACCGGGGCCGGCGGGGCTGTTGAAGTCGTCGAAACCGGTGTCGTACGCGGTGAACCGACCGACCGCGAAGGGGGTGACGTTGACGGGGCCCATGCTGAGCGGGGCCTCGATGTCGTGCCGGGTGTCGAAGCGGGTGACCGTGTCCTCGTCGAGGCCGGAGGCCGCGAGCGTGCGCGAGAGGCGGTCGGTGGGCAAGAGCCCGAACCCGGCCTCGGAGCGGTCGCGCGTGTCGTAGCCGTGGTCCGCGAGGGTGGCGGAGTCGAATGCGAGGTTGGTGGAGGTGAAGCGCGCGTCGGCGGTGTAGCTGAGCAGCCCCCCGAAGAGGTCCTCTCCGATGCGGTGGTAGGCGAAGTCGGGCAGTTTCTGCACCTGGTATCCCTGCGAGGTGAGCAGGTACTGATTCGAGATGAAGTCGTTGAAGGTGCCGCGGACCTCCGCGGTGATGGCCTCGTTGTCCTCCAGCCGGCGCAGGTAGAGCGAACTGATGAACTCGCGGCGTGTCTGGGCCTCGCGCCGGAAGAACGAGTCCACGAAGGCCTCGTCGGAGATGTACGTCCCCTCGGCGAAGAGGGTCCAGTGCTCGTCGAGGCGCCAGATGTTGTCCGCCGCGATGAGCCCGCGGTTTTCCTGGGGCGGCTCGCGGTCGGCGCCGCTGGAGAGGTGGTCCTTGCCGCGGTCGTTGAGGTAGTAGGCCAGCAGGGACCCGTCGATGTCCGGGCGGGTCCAGCGCAGATCCGTACCGACGCCGATGCCGCGGGAGATGTACCAGTCGATCAGGAGGTCCCAGCGGTTCCCTTCCGGGGCGTCCAGGCCGAGCAGGGTGTACATGTCCCACACGGAGCGGACCACGCTGGTGTCCGACACGCTCTCGAACTCGATGCGGCGCAGCGGGCTGGGCTTGAACTCGCCGGAGACCTTCGGCACGTAGGCCAGCGGCACGCCCCCGGCGGTGAAGACCAGGTCCCGGGCCTCATAGGTGCTGAAGGCGCGGCCCTCGGACGAGGTGTCGCGCGTGACGGTCACGCTCGAAGCGCCGATGGCGAAGTGCGGCTCGGCGAAGCTGACGTTGGCGAGCGTGGCCTTCTCCGCCGTGAACTCCTGCAGCGAGCGCTGTCGGAGCACGTCGGCGCGGAGGTACAGGGGCATGCCGCGTTCCTGGTCGTAGGTCCAGAACACCGCGTCCAGGACGACGGCGCTGTTGCGCTGCAGGTCGTAGTACATCCGGCTCCCGCGGAGCACGTACTGATCGGGCCGGAACCCCGGCGCGGCGGCGTCCGGGCTGGTGCGCACCGACACCTGCGCGTCGCCTTCGAGGTACACCCCCAGCACGTCCGCCTGGGAGAACCGCATGCCCGTGTCGGCGCCGGGCGCGCGGGCCAGGAACACCACGGCCCGCGCCGATTCCAGCAGCACGCTCTGGCGGCGCCCCAGCGTGTCGTACTGCACGGTGACCCCGCCGGTGAGCAGCAGCGCCCGCGTGGCGCCGGTCCTGGCGGCGTCGGAGGCCGGGTCGACCTCGACCATCCGGGGGTTGGGCGAGGCGAACTGCACCAGGGCCTCGCGCGGGACGATGGGGCTGGTGCGCACGGCG
>CAZDYM010000374.1:0-2605 GCA_964509325.1 uncultured Phycisphaeraceae bacterium | reverse complement strand
CTTCCTTCGCCAAAGCCGCGGCGAAAGCGCCGACGCGCGAGGCCTTCATCGACCAACGGTGATCCGCCGCGCCCCCGGTGAGCGTCATGGACGACTCGACCACGTACAGGCGGCTCATCTTGGTCTCGGACGCGACGGAGCCCGCGTTCGCGCCCTTGCGGAACCGCCCGACGCCGTAGCCGCGGGCGATGGGCAGCGTCGATTCAGCGTGCAGGAAGTCGCAGTCCAGCGAGACCAGCACGTTCGCGCCGGACAGGTCGAACACCGGCTTGTGGGGCGCGCCGAACGCCGCCGATGTCCCCGCGATCTCGCCCTCGTTGTCGTAGGCGTCGAAGGCGAACCACGCGGCGCCGGGGAACTTCTTCATCAGCCGTTCCCGCATGTCGTCGCGGGCGGGGCTGGTCGCCTTCTCGACCAGGAAGGCGATCTTGGTGTCCGCGGCCCAGGCCTTGGCCGCCGCCGAGAACGCCGCGAAGTCCGCGATGGTCACCGACGTTCCGTCCCGCATCGCCCGCGAGGCGATCTCGGCGGGGTCCCGGTCGGGGTCGTACAGGTCCAGGATCGCCGCCTGCGTCCGCGCGTCGGAGCGCCCGCGGCTGAACGGGTGCAGCGGGTTGCCTTCGAGCTTGGTCGGGCGACCCTCGAACGTCTCGGCCAGCAGCCCCTCGCAACCCCCGCCGGGCAGCGGCATCGCGGTGGCGTAGAACAGCGGCTTGCCGGGCACGATGTGCTCCGGGTCCTCGTTGTACGCCAGAATCTTGTGATCGGGCTGGCGGCACCCCGGGATGGTCGCGGCCCCCGCCAGCGCCAGCGACGCCCCCATCAGCCGCAGGAAGTGACGCCGCGATCCGTCCAGCAGTTCGCTCGCGTGGGCCGGGAACTCGCGGTGCACGAAGTCCCGGAACGACTTGGTGCCCGCGAGGTCCTCGAGGCTGCGCCAGTACGCCCGCCCGGTCGCGCGGCTCAGTTCCCGCGCGGGACGCGCGAGTTCCGACGGCGCGGGCTTGCCTGCCTTCGAGGGGAGGGACGACGGGCATTGATCGATATGGCTCATCGTTCGCTTCGCGGGGGGGATCAGGGATCAGGGATCGGGGATCAGGGACCAGGGACGAGGGAGCGGGAGTCAGGAATCAGGACAAGGCATCGAGGGTCGCCGCCGCTTCAGGAACCGGTCCACCTGATGCCCGGTGCCCGGCCCGAGGCTCGCTAGTAGTGGCACGCCGCGCAGTGCTGCGGCGGCTGCAACTGCTTCATCTTGGCCAGTTCCGCTCCCCGCGCCGCCTGCCCCTCCGAGGCGAGCTGCTCGGCGACCAGGCGCAGGTCCGTCACCGCCTGGGCCGGGCCCAGCGCCCCCTTGTTGTCGACAAGGTGTTTCTCCGGGGCGCGGTGGCACTCGAGGCACCAGCCCATCGCCAGCGAGTGGTTCTGACGCACCACTTCGAGCTGGTCCACGCGCCCGTGGCACGAGTAGCAGGAGATCCCCGCGTTCACGTGGGCCGCGTGCGGGAAGTGCGCGTAGTCGGGGATCTTGTGAACCCGGCGCCACTGCACCGGCTCGGTGCTCGCGAACGCCGAGCGCAGCGTCACCAGGTTCTCGTTGGTCTTGTGCTTCTTCCACAGTTCGGCGTTCAGGAACGCCTGGTCGGTCGCGTCGTCCGCCGTGTGGCAGTTCATGCACGTCGCCGTCGCCGGAACGTTGGAGTGGTACGACTCTTCGACGTGCGAGTGGCAGTACCGGCAGTCCATGCCGAGTTTGCCGACGTGGATCTGGTGGCTGTAGTCCACGGGCTGATCGGGCTCGTAGCCCTTCATCCAGAACAGGTTGTCGATGTAGTACTCATACCCCGCGCCCACCAGAACAACCCCGCCCAGCACCATCGGGGCGACCACCTTCGGGACCAGGTTCAGCCACTTCGGGAAGACTTGCGACACTGCGCGTGCTCCTCCTGCCGGGGATTTCCCAAGCCGGTGAGTTGGGGACGGGGAACAAGAACCGAAACCGAGCCAGAACCTCGACGCCGCCGCGAACCGGACACGCACGTCCGAAAAAACCTCGTTCACGACAGGACACAAACCGTCACACTGGAATGATTCCGGTGTGGCAGCACTTTTCCCCGAACCCGCCCGCCCTGTCAAGCCGAGCCGGCCGTCGCTGCGGGACGAGAAACTCAATCTCAACGCCGTGACGGTCGGTCCGGGCCCGATCACGCCGCTTGGAGCACCCGGAGCCTATCCTGTTGGTTCTTGAATGACAAGAAGAATTCTCGCACAATCGGAACCAGCATCGGACGCCCGAGCGCGGCTACCCTTGGACATCTTGCCGCAAGGACCGGCCGCAAACACCTGCCAGAATCCGAATATCGAACCGCCATGAACACGACCTTGCCACGTGATCCTCGCACGCCGCGACCGCTCTTGGCGCGTGCGCTGGTGATGGGTTTCTCCACGGCGGTCTGCATGTGGCTGGTCGGGTTCGTGACGCACCTGCCGGGGTTGCGGGCCGCTCCGGTCGTGGTCGGGTCGATGCTGCTGGTGGTGTGGGGCGTGGGGTGCGTGATGGCCGGTCGGGCCGCAGGCTGTCCACGCCGATCAGCACGACGTTGAG
>CAZDYM010000373.1:177-2606 GCA_964509325.1 uncultured Phycisphaeraceae bacterium | reverse complement strand
AGGTCGGTGGTCATCAGCCAGGGTGAGTTGGTCCGCGTCGTCATCGCGGCGCCGGGCACCCGTCTCGAAGTCGGCGCCAAGGTCGTCTGGCTCAAGAAGCGCGGCCTCTTCTCCGCGGGCGAGGCCGGCCTCGAGTTCGTCGCCCTCAGCGACGACGCCACGCACGCCTTCGCCGCCCTCGTCCGCATGATCATGGCCTGACGCCCGACGCGAGCACCTCACCCAACGAGCCCCCGCCTGCGTGCGTGGGCCCGTGCGCCCCGACCCGCTCCAAGACTCGCCCCGCCCCGAGCTCAACCCTCCGCCTCCCACGCCGCGCACAGCAGACCCCACAGGCGGTCGACGTGCTCCTCCCGCGTGTGCGCCGAACCGATCGACACCCGGATCACCGCCGCGTCATCGGC
Source organism: uncultured Phycisphaeraceae bacterium (assembly GCA_964509325.1). Classification (GTDB taxonomy): domain Bacteria; phylum Planctomycetota; class Phycisphaerae; order Phycisphaerales; family UBA1924; genus JAFLCM01. The sequence goes on along the minus strand of CAZDYM010000373.1, from coordinate 2,202 downwards.
CTCGCCGGGCGGGCCGCCCGCCCGCGCCAGCGGCACCACCGAGTGCGTGAGGTACGCCAGCCCGGAAGCGTTCACCCGGTCCAGCACGCGCCGCGTCCGCGCGTCGCGCTCGGGCCCGTCCCGCACTCCCTCCCACCTCGGGCGAACGCACACCAGCCCGAGCACCCGCGGCGTCACCACCTCGAAGCGCCGCCCCGCGTCCTCGCGCACCAGCCGCTCGAACCGCTCCGCCAGCCGCACGCGCCCGCGGATGAACGCCCGCAGGCCCGACACCCCGTAGTGCCGCAAGACGAACCACAGTTTGAGCGCCCGGAAACGCCGACCCAGCGGCACCTGCCAGTCGCGGTAATCGATCACGACCCCGCTCTCGCTGGCCTTGTTCCGGAGATACTCCGGCGTGATCGACATCGCCTCGATCAGCGGCCGACGGTCCCGCACCCACAGCGCCGAGCAGTCGAACCCCGTCAGCAGCCACTTGTGCGGGTTGAAGTTGTACGAGTCCGCCAGTTCGACCCCAGCCTGCATCCAGCGGAACTCGGGGCACACCATCGCCGCCCCGGCGTACGCCGCGTCCACGTGCAGCCACAACCCGTGACGCGCCGCGATCGCGCCGATCTCGGGCAGCGGGTCCAGCGCCGTCGTCGAGGTCGTCCCCACCGTCGCGCACACGAAGAACGGGGTCACCCCCGCACGGATGTCCGCCTCGACCGCACGCCGCAGCAGGTCCGGGCGCATCGCCAGCGCGCCGTCGACCCCGATCAGCCTCACGTGCTCGCGGCCCACCCCGCACACCATCGCGGCCTTCACCACCGATGAGTGCGCTTGCGTCGACGCGTACGCCGCCAACCGCGGCGCGGCGACCACGTCCCGCGCCCTCCCCAGCGCCCTCCCCCGCGCCGCCAGCATCGCCACCAGCACCGCCTCGCTCGCCGTCCCCTGGATCACGCCCCCGCCCACGTGCCCCGAAGGACCATCCAGAAACGCCCCCGGCAGCCCGATCATCTCCCCCAGCCAGTCCAGCACCACCGTCTCGACCTCGGTCATGGCGGGGCAGCCCTGCCACACAAACCCCACCGCCCCCAGAGCACCGCACAGCATGTCGCCCAGCATCGAGGGGTGCGAGTACGCCGACGGGAAGAACGCATGGAACCCCGGCGCCTGCCAGTGGGTGACCCCCGGCAGGATGTCGCGCTCGAACGCTTCGAGCGTTTCACGCCACGGACGGGGCCCCTCGGGGGCACGCTCGGGCAGGGCGCGGGCGATCTCGCCGGGCTTCACCCTCGACAGCACCGCCGCCTCGTGCACCGTCTTCTCGTGGTACCGGATGATCCACTCCACCACCTCGTGGGCGGCGGCGCGGAACTCGGCGCTGCTCATGTGCGGGACCGCAACGTCCTCGGGTCGGGGCGCGTTCATCGCGCGAGTCTACGGCGTCCGGTTCCCCAGCGCCCGGGCACGCCCGCGTTCAGACCCGCGGCCGAACCTCCGCGTTGCCCATCCACAGGTCGCGCAGCTCGATCCGGCTCGCGATCCCCAGCGCCTTGTAGATCTGCTTCACATGGTCGTGCACCGTGTGCACGCTGCGGTAGACCCGCTTGCCGATCTCCGCCTCGCTGTAGCCCTCCGCCAGCAGCGGGAGCACCGGGTGCGCCGCCGCGCTGATCCGTCCGAGCAGCTCCGCCCTCACCCGCTCAAGCCTCAGGAAGCGGTGCTCGTACGCCCGCGCCATCGCGTCCGTCAGCGACCCCATCAGCGCCGGCAGCTCCGGTGCGCACGGGCGGTCTGGGTCCATGCTCCTCGCCTCGGCCACCAGCCAGCGCCGCTCCGGCACCTCCCGCAGCGCCCGCACGCTGCGGACGAAGTCGTGCACCCCAGCCCGCTCGCACACCGCGCGGTACGCCGACGCCTCCCACTCGGCGTCGTCGTACATCTCGCGCCGCGACAGGCTCGACTCCACCGGCACGCCGAACGCGCGCACGCCCGCGCCGCGCGCGTCGTCCGCGGGGAATCCGCTCTGCAACGGCT
>CAZDYM010000373.1:0-152 GCA_964509325.1 uncultured Phycisphaeraceae bacterium | reverse complement strand
AGGCTCGTCCCGAAGCCGTGCACCGCCCAGCGCCCCGTCTTCCCATCGATCCCCGCGTCCATCATCCAGCACGAGAAGTTGGGAGGCATCAACTCGCTCAGTGCCCCCGCGGCTTGGTTCATCCATGCCTCGACCGACGCAGCCGGGCACAC
>CAZDYM010000372.1:0-2608 GCA_964509325.1 uncultured Phycisphaeraceae bacterium | reverse complement strand
TGCTCGCCTCCGGCGAGCCGTCCCGCGCCGCCGACCGATACGCCGAACTGCTCGAAGCCGCCCCCGATTCCGTGCTCCCCCGCGCGGCCCAGTCGGAGGTCGCCTCGCAGTTCTACCGCGCCGGGCGGCACGCCCTCGCCGCCCAGGCCTTCGAACTCTTCCTCAAGCGATACCCGTCCGACCGCGAATCGGCCGAGACCCGCCTCATGCTCGCCGCCATCAACGCCCGCTATCTCAACGACCCCATCCGCGCCAAGGCCCTCATCGCCGAAGCGAAAGCCTCGGGCCTTCCCCCCGAGCAAGCGGCCTTCGCCGACGAACTGGCCCGCGATCTCGGCTGAGCCCGGTCCGAGCGCGACCCCGCGCGGGGCCCCGGGGCGCCCGCTTCCGGTCGACCCGCCGGGGGCCCCCTAAAGGCTCTGCCCGAACCGGGACAGCAGCAGCGTGAGGTCCTGGGTGTTGACGGCGCCGTCGCCGTTAAGGTCGCCCTGGCTCGGGCAGCGGTTGGTCTGCCCGAAGTTCGACAGGAACCCGGTCAGGTCGAACGTGTTCACCGACCCGTCGCCGTTGAGGTCGCCCGGGAGGAAGTTCGCCACCGAGGCGTTCGTCGAATCCAGCAGCACCGGCGGGCTCATGCCGGTGGCGATCCACGCGTTGTACGCCGTCACGCCGGCGCCGTTGGTCGTGTTCTCGTTCAGCAGGAACTCCATGTACTCCCGCGAGGCGATCTGATGGAAGAACCGCACCTCGACGAACCGGGTGTTCTCCGGGATCAGGAAGCAGGTGTCGTCCCAGTGCTGCCCGTCGGCGTACGAGTAGCCCTTCGGCTCGGCGTTCACCGCCGCGAACGCCGCGTTCGTGAAGCCGCGCGGGGGGATGCGGTTGTCGAAGATCACCTTGTTGTTCAGCGCCAGATGGAACGACGGGCCCGCCGGCAGGCCGGTCTGCCCCGCCATGTACGCGTCCAGCCCGTGCTTCACCTCGTACACCTTGGTGTTGCCCGTCGTCAGGGTCGCGGTCGCCGAGTCGTAGTGCCCGCGCTCGGCGATCAGCGCCATGTTCGCGTCCAGGAACCGCACGTTGATCCACGCCCGGCGCCCCTCGGGGTAGCCCGTGAACAGTTTGTGCCCGCACTCGTTGGTGATGCGCACCCGCAGTTCCGAGCCCACCTGCGTCACCGTCATGTCGGTGGCGCGCTGGAGCATCATGTCTGCGTCGACCCTGCCCTGCTGGATCGCCTGCAACTGGTACGCCGTCAGGTCCGCCGCGTACAGGTGCTCGATCATGTCCAGCATCCAGCGGTTCGACCCCGAGAACCCGTGGTACGGCAGGTCGTTCCGCTGCGGGCCCTCAAAGTCCGGCTGGCAGCCGAAGCCGGTCTGGTCGGCCATGTGGCAGTCCTGACAGGAAGACACCACCGCCAGATTCCCCCCGAAACGCCCGCCCGTGTTCACCCCGCCGTTGGCGAACGCGCTGTTCAGCCACTCGCTGTACGTCCGCTGCTCGGGGAACATGTCGTGCTTGTTCCCCGTCGGGTGCGCCTGACCCGCGGCGTTCAACGTGTAGTCGCCGCTCGGCTGCTTCGAGAACACCGGGTTCGAGACATCGTGGCACTGCCCGCACAACTGCGCGCTGCGGTGGTAAGGCGACTGCAGGAACGCGTGGAACCCAGGCCAGCCCATGTTCGGCGTCGAGGCCCAGTCCGCGTCCAGGTCGAACGGGCCACGCCGACGGTCCTGAGGGTCCACGATGATCTGCGCGTTGCCCACGCCCACCGGCGGGTTCGTCAGCGCCGAGATGATCGGCAGGTCCTCCACCGGGTCCACCCCCGCGTCGTACACCGGGTCCACCGTCCGGTGGCACACGTGGCACGACACCCCCGCGTTGAAGTCCGCCGCCGTCAGAGCGCTCCCCGACGGATGACCGACCACCCGACCCTCGAAGAACGCCTGCGGCACGTGGCACCGCAGGCACAACTCGCCCGCCGCACCCGCGTCCTGGTTCGCGATCGCCAGCGCCGCCAGGAACAGCGGGTCCCGCGCCGAGTGCGCGTGCATCGATCCCGCCCAACGCCCCGGCGCCTTGAAATCGGGGTCCACAAAGTCCGGCGGCAGGTTGTAGTCCGCGTGGCAGAACTGGCAGTTCGAGAACGCCCGGAACGGCGCGTACCCACCACCCGGCTGCGAACCCCCGGCCGAGAAGTCCGCCGACGTCGTCGGCAGCGGCAACGACCGCCCGAACACCGACGACGACGCGACGGCGATCACCCAGGCGACCCTCACCAGGGGCTCTGCTTTCACCCAATCAACAATCCTCATGTCGCCTCCGGGCTTCGACTCTCCTTCGACTCTCTTCACGCCGCGGCGTCCGGGCCGCGCTCTCGCTCGAAATCTAGCCCCCACACCGCCCGGTACCATCGAAAATTGCCGGACACGCCAACAGTCGGGCGGTCCAAAATCAGGGTGTCCGGCGGCACAGGGCCGATAAAGGGACCATGGCTCAAGTCGCAGAGAACGCGCGCGCACGCCGCGCCGTCGAACGTGGCCGCGCTCCGGCCCAGCCCCCCCCCCCCCCCCCCCCCGCGCCCCCCGCCCCCGCGCCCCCCCCC
>CAZDYM010000371.1:0-2626 GCA_964509325.1 uncultured Phycisphaeraceae bacterium | reverse complement strand
CGGCGCGGTCCTCCCGGGGGTCGTTCGCTGGACGGTGCCGGGGCACGCGCGGGTGCTGCTGGAATCCGCAGGGCAGGGCCCGCGCGAGGTCGACGCCGTGCTGCCCCGCAAGGTGAGCGTGCCGGGCGACGACCAGAGCCCGGCGGCGGTGGGCGACCGGGTGCGTGTCGAGTGGACCAGCGAGGGGCCGGTGGTCGTGAGCATCGAGCGGCGGCGTTCGACCTTGTGCCGTCGGGCCAGCGGGAAGCGCCCGGCCCGGCAGGTGATCTGCGCCAACGCGGACACGCTGGTGTGCGTGATGGCCGCGGCCGACCCCGAGCCGCGCTGGGGGATGCTGGACCGGTACCTGGTCATCGCGGCGTTGTGCGGGCTGACGCCGATGGTCGTGCTGAGCAAGTCCGACCTGGCGGGCCCAGCGGTGCTGGAGGCGCTGGCGCGGTACCGCGGGCTGGGGTACGCCTGTGAGAGCGTGTGCGCCGGCGCGGGGGCGGGCGGGGTGGCGGGCAGGGGAGCGGGCCGGGGGGCGGAGGGGGCGGAGGGGATCGAAAGACTGCGGGCGCATCTGGCGGGGCGCACGAGCGTGATCGTGGGCAAGAGCGGCGTGGGGAAAAGCACCCTGCTCAACGCCTTGGTGCCGGGGGCGTCGCAGGCGGTGGGCGAGGTGGGCAAGAGTGTAGCAAGGGGAAGCACACGACGACGCTGGCGGTGCTGTTCGAGTTGCCGCCCTGGCCCGGCGCGGGCGCCCCGCGCGGGCACATCATCGACACGCCGGGCGTGCGCGAGATCGCGCCGTGGGGGCTCGACCCGCACGCGGTGGCGCACCACTTTGTCGAGATCAAGGCGGCGCTGGGCGCCGGGTGCCGCTTCGCCGGCTCGTGCACCCACGCGCACGAGACCGGCTGCGCGGTGCGCGCGGCCCTGGAACGCGGGGAGATCCACCCGGAGCGGTACGAGTCGTACCTTCGGCTCCGCGAGGCGGCGGAGTTGGACGCGGCGTAACCCGTGCGTTGTTCGAGCCGCCCCGTCGCCGTACGCCGCACAAAGCACCAGACACCCCGCCCCCCCGGCTCCCGCACCCCGCGCCCCGCACCCCGCGCCCCGCAACCCGCACTGTGGAGTTTTGGCCCGAACGCCCCGGCCCCGCCGGGCTCTTTTCACAGCATCAGCGCCATCACATGGTCGTCGCTGAAGCTGCCGTCCTCGAACCGCACGAAGCGTCTGCGGGTGCCCTCGATCTCGAAGCCCAGCGAGCGGTACAGGTTGATCGCCCGCGTGTTCACGGCGAACACGTCGAGATCGACGCGGGTCACGCCGGCGCCCTCGGGGCCCTTCGCCCACGCCAGCAGCGACAGCATGAGGGCCCGCCCGACGCCCTGGCCCTGGTGGGCCGGGTGGACCTCGACCGAGAGGTGCGCGACGTGGCGGACGCGCTTGGGCGCCATGCGCCGGATGGTGGCCTCGCCGATGATCCGCGGGGAGCCGGCACCGGCCGCCAGTTCGCACACGAGCCGCGCCCCGCGCGGGCCGTTGAGGGTGCCGTCGGTCCATTCGACGAGGTCGCGGGCGAGCTTGTCGTGGTCGCCGGGGAGTTGGTCGATGGTGCGGACGACGCCCTCGCCCGCGGCGACGACGGCGCGGATGCACGCGTGGAGTTCCGGGGCGTCGCCGACACGGACCGGGCGGATCAGCGCGGGCACGCCGTTCTTCAGCGTGAAACGGTGCTCGGCGGCGCCGGGCTGGAACGCGGGGGTTGGAGCGGGCGGGCTCATCGGGGAGCGCAGCGTCAGCCTCCCGACGGGTCCGTCGCCGTGGCTGTCCGTTGGGGGCTGGACCCGTTCAGGGCCCGCCAAGGAGCGTGCATTGGCTCGCCGGGGCCCCATCGGCGCGGTCCGGCAGCAACTTAGGGGTTGGTGACCGCGCCGCCCATCGGGGTCCCGTCGGCGTTCCGCAGAATGTCCACCTGCGTCGGCACCAGCACACCGACTTTGGCGCTGGGGTCGATCGGACCGTCCCCCTTGACGCCGACGATCATGCCCAGCTTCATCTCGAGCTGCTGGCCCTCGACCGGGGTGAGATAGGCGAGGGTGCGCTGCACGTTGGTATCGACGCTCTGCACGCGGTACAGCTTGGGCAGGCGGGTGCCGTCGTACATGGCGCTGGTGGTGAGGCGGCCCACGACGAGGTAGCGCCGGCTGGCCTGGATCTGCTGGATGCCCGAGTTGATGTTCGCCATCACCTGGTCGGCGCGGGAGCGCAGCTCGCCCATCTTGCGGTACTTCTCCTGCAGGTCGCCGCGGAGGCGGAGCAGTTCCATGCGGTTGTCGACGTGGTTGATCATGCGCCCGGCGGCGGGGTCGCTGCCCAGCTGCCCGTTGAGTTCGGCCTTGAACTTCTCGTACTCGTTCAGGAGCGGCTCGAACTCGGCGCTCTCGACGGGCTGGGCGGCGACGGCTCGGAAGGCCTCGTCGAGGTTGTTCAGCCTCTGACGACGGGCCTGCTGGGCCCGGGCGATCTCGCGGGCACGGATCTCTTCAGGGGTCGGCTCGCGGGGCTTGGGCGGTTCGGTGACGGCGGGCTCGGTCACGGCCGGTTCGGTGGTCGGCGTGATCGCATCGGGGGCCGCGTC
>CAZDYM010000370.1:0-2637 GCA_964509325.1 uncultured Phycisphaeraceae bacterium | reverse complement strand
GCGGCGCCCACGGGCACGCCGCGGGAGGTGCAGCGGGCGGAACGCACGCGGTCCGCAACCGCCGACCGGGCCGGCCCCGCGTCCGCTTCGACGCCATCGACCTGGCCATCCTCAACCAACTCCAGTCCGACTGCGAGATCACCAACGCCACCCTCGCCCAGCGGGTCGGCATCAGCCCGCCCAGCACCCTCGAACGGGTCAAGAAGCTTGTTTCCAGCGGCATCATCAAGCGCTACGTCGCCCTCATCGACCCCATCATGGTCGACAAGAGCATCTGCGCCCTGGTGCACGTCACCCTCCGCGAGCACGGCGAGCGCCGCCTCCAGGAGTTCAAGGACGCCGTGACGCGATTTGAAGAGGTCCAGGAAGCCTGGCACACCGCCGGCGAGGAGGACTTCATTCTGAAGGTTCTCGTGACCGACATGTCCCAGTACGAGACGTTCATCGTGCACAAACTGAGCATGGCCCCGAACATCGGGCGCATCCGCACCAGTTTCGCGTTGAGCACGATCAAGGACGAGACGCGCGTGCCGCTGGACTCGGTCGGACCGGACGCGACGGGCTTCGCCGAAGGGAAGTAAACCCCCCCGCCGCGCATACCATCGCCCGATGAGTTCCCCTCCTCCGGGCCGAACCCGCACCCAGCGCGCCGCCGCACAGGCCAAGACCGTGGTCAAGCAGTGGTCCGAGGTCATCGCCGAGAGTTTCGGCGTGCGCCCCCCCACCGCCCAGGCCCAGCCCCCCGGCTTCGCCATCGACCCCGAGGCGTGGCGCGCCGCCCCGCTCGCCGCCTGCTGGCTCGGGCACGCCACCACGCTGCTCCGCGCCGGGGGGCTCACCATCCTCACCGACCCGCACCTCGACGACCGCGCCGGCGTGAGGATCGGCTCGCGGAAGGTGGGCCGGCGCCGCGCCGTCGCACCACCCGGCCCCGAGGCTTTGCCGCCCGTCGACGTGCTGCTGCTCAGCCACGCCCACATGGACCACTGGGACTTGGACTCGCTCGTCACGCTCGGGCGCAGCGAGTGGGCGCGCCGAGCCACCGCCGTCATCCCAACCGGCACCCGCGACCTGCTCCCACCCGGCTTCGGCACTGTCATCGAACTCGGGTGGGACCGCTCCGCCCGTATCGGCGAACTCGAGATCCGCGCCGTCAAGCCGCGCCACTGGGGCGCCCGCTTCCTGCTCGACCGGCGCCGCGGCTACAACGCCTACGCCCTCGACGCCGCCCTCGCCGGCAACGGCCCCGCCCGCATCGTTTTCGGCGGCGACACCGCCATGACCGACGCCTTCGACCGGCTCCGCAGCGAGCGCACCCCCATCGAACTCGCCGTGATGGGCATCGGCAGCTACGAACCCTGGGAGAATCAGCACGCCACCCCCGAGCAGGTCGCGGAGATGTCACGCCGCATGGGGGCGCGCCGCCTCATGCCCATCCACCACGCCACCTTCCACGACTCGAACGTCCCACTCGACGAGCCCCTCCGGCGCCTCGCCGCGGTCTGGCCCGCCGACAGGCTCGTCTGCTCGCGCGTGGGCGAGGTGTGGACGGCGGCGTGAAGCCCGCCGGCCCCGAATACCGAGCGCCACGCGCGCTACGCACCGCGCGCCACGCCCTCAGAACCCCGCCCCCCGCATCCACTCACTCGGCGGCGTCTCCAGCGCCCCCGCGATGCTGAGCAGGCTCTCCAGGCTCGGCGTGTGCGCTCCCCGCTCGATGCTCGACAACTGGCTCACGCTCACCCCCGACGCCTCGCTCAGTTCCTTCAGCGTCCAGCCCTTCTCGGTCCGCGCCAGCCGCACCTGGCGACCCAGCTCCTGACGCAGCCGGTCCTGCGGCCTCCCCCCCAGGTTGAACGCCGACGCCGCCTGCTTCAGCGCGTTCCGCAGGTCCGACACCGAGAACGGCTTGGCGAGATAATCGAACACGTCCTGCTTGAAGGTCCGACGCATCGTGTCCAGGGACGGGTACCCCGTCACGACGATCACGCACAGCCTCGCCCAGCGCTTCCGCAACTCCTCCAGCACCTGCTCGCCGCTGTGACGCCCCATCTTGATGTCCAGCAGCACCACGTCGGGCAGACGCTCCTCGTTCATCCGGTACAACTCGTCCGGCGTCGCCGCCGTCCGCACGTCGTGACCGTCCGACGACAGCACCGACGCGATGTACGACCGGAAGTCCGCGTCGTCGTCCAGCGACACGATCGACAGCGGGGGCACGCCGCCCGATGCTCCCGCCTCCGTTGTGCCCGAGGTCGCGTCCATGATCGGCGGAAGGGTACCGCGTCCGCGCCCGCCGCGGCCCGATCCCTCACGCTCCCGACCCATCATGCCCCGGGCCGACCCGCGCGGGCGCCGGGTCACCCACCGGAAGGATCATCTCGAAAACCGCCCCCCGCAGCCCCCGCGCCGACTCCGCCGCCGACGCGTTCCGCGCCAGCAGCACGCCCCCGTGCTCCCGCACGATGCCCTCCGCCACCGCCAGCCCGAGCCCCGTCCCTGTCGAGTCCAGCCGCGTGCTGGCGAACGGCTCAAACAGCCGCGGCAGCATCGAGGCCGCGATCCCCGGCCCGCTGTCCGCCACCGTCACGCACGCCCAGCGACGCCCCTCGCGCTCCTGCGCCTCGCCCCGCACTT
>CAZDYM010000369.1:0-2652 GCA_964509325.1 uncultured Phycisphaeraceae bacterium | reverse complement strand
ACGCCGCCCGAGAAGCCGATTGGCGCGTCGGCCCCATCGTCTATCAGGTTTTCGTCGACCGCTACGTCCCCCCCGCCAGCCCCGACCAGAAAGCCCGCTTCTTCCAGCCCCCGCGCACCTTTAACCGCGACTGGTCGAAGACCCCCGAGCCCGGCACCCGCGTCCCCGACCTGGGTTGCTACTCCCACGAACTCGAGTTCTGGGGAGGCGACCTCGCCTCCCTCGCCACCAAGGCCGACTACCTCCGCGACCTCGGCGTCGACGCCCTCTACCTCAACCCCATCCACGCCGCCTACACCAACCACAAGTACGACGCCCAGGACTACGCCCAAGTCTCGCCCGAGTACGGCACCCGCGACGACGTCAAGGCCCTCGCCCGCGCCTGCCACGACCGAGGTATGAAGCTGGTGCTCGACGGCGTCTTCAACCACATGGGCCGCACCGCCCCGCGCTTCCAGCACGCCCTCGCCGACCCCGCCTCCCCCGAACGCGCCTGGTTCATCTTCGACCCCGCCTGCAGGCTCGGCTACCGCGCCTGGTACAACGTCCCCAACCTCCCGGAGATCAACCTCGAAAACCCCGACGTCCAGCGCCACATCTGGGACAACCCGGACTCCGTCGTCCGCGGCTATCTCCGCGACGGCGTCGACGGCTGGCGCCTCGACGTCGCCTACGACATCGGCCCCGAACTGCTCTCCAGAATCACCGCCGCCGCACACGCCGAGAAACCAACCTCCGCCGTCATCGGCGAGATCTGGAACACCCCCTCCTCGGGCCCCCAAGGCTGGATGCCCGCGATGGACGGCCTCATGAACTTCCACCAGCGCCAGGTCCTCCTCGACTGGTTCGACGCCAAACTCTCCGGCGCCCGCGCCGCCGACCTCATCGACCTCATGGTCGCCGACACCGGCATCGACCACCTCCTCAAGTGCTGGACCGTGCTCGACAACCACGACACCGCACGGCTCGACCCCCGCCTCCCCGACCCCATGGTCCGACGCCTCGCCCGCGTCCTCCAGTTCACCCTCCCGGGCGCGCCGTGCGTCTACTACGGCAGCGAGGTCGAGATGCACGGCGCCGACGACCCACGCAACCGCGCCCCCATGCGCTGGGACCTCGTCAACGACGCCAACCCCGACCTCGCCTTCTTCAAGTCGCTCGTCTCCATCCGTAAGCAGCACCGCGCCCTCCGCGTCGGCGATTGGCGCCGGCTCCACTCCGAACGCCTCTTCGCCTTCCTCCGCTTCACCGACCGCTGGAAAGACACCGTCGTCGTCCTCGCCAACGCCGACGCACTCCCAGTCCGCGAGGTCCTCCCCGTCCGCGACGGCCGGCTCATGAACTTCGCCCCCCTCAAGTGCCTCCTCACCGGCACCGAAGTGAAGGTCCGCACCGGGCTGCTCGACGTCGAGGTGCCCGCCCGAACCGCCCTCGTCCTCGTTCCAACCGAGCCCGCGCCACCGGAGTACTCCCCCTACAAGCGCGTCCGCTGACCCCCCCCCGCCCCCCGCCCCCCGCCCCCCGGGGCGCCGACCGTCAAACGACGCCCCCACACCACGACGGCCCCCTCACCCCACCATCCCGGTGCCCCGCAGCGTGTTCACCACCAGCCCCGCCAGGTCGGCGTCGGTCTTCACCAGCACGTGCGCCAGCCCCCGGGCCGCGCAAAACTCGTGAACCTCATCGCAGTACGCCCGCACCCGCTCGCGGTACGCCCGGATCAGGCCCGACGTCACCGTCACATCCGCCCCGCGCCCCGTCTCGGCGTCCGTCAGCCGCAGATCCCCCACCAGCGCGTCCAGCGCCGAGGCCCCCAGCAGCCCCGGGTCCAGTTCCGCCGGCGCCAGCGTCTGGACCAAATACACGTCGTAGTTCCCGCTCGCCGCAATCCGCGCCAGCGCCTTGATCCCCGCCTCGTACCCCTCCTCCGCGCCGGTCAACAGGTCGCTGATCACCACCACCACCCCCTTGCCCCCCCCCGACTTCGCCCCGCTCCGCCGCCCTTCCCCCGCCACCCGCCGCTCCCCGTAGGCCGGGCCGCCCCTCGATGTTTACTCTTTTCTAACAAATTCCGTTCATTAACAACAGGAGCCCGTCCTCCGCCGATGAAGCCCAGCCGTCGCCTCACCCTCGCCCTGCTTTTTGGCGACCTCGCGAGCGTCTTCCTGGCCTTCAACACCGTTGGCGTGCTCCGCGGCCTCCGCGATTTTTCCTCCCCCCTGGTCGAGCCCCTGCTCGTGCCCGCCGCGCTGCTCGTCATCGCGCTCGCGCTGATCGACGGCTACTCCTCGCGCACCGACTACCTCTCGCTCGACTACGCCAGCCAGCACCTGCTCGGCGTGCTCGCCGCCGCCCTCGCCACCATCCTCGTCACCCACGCGGTGATGACCGGCGGCTACGCCCTGCAACAAAGCCGCCTCGTCACCGCGCTCGCCTTTCTCCTCGTCGCGCCCCTCGGCCTCGTGCTTCGCCGCCTGCTCGGCCTGCGCCGCGCGGCGGTGCTCCGACATCGCTCCATCGTCTTTGTCGGCGACGCCGAGAGCGCGCGCCTCTTCTCCGAGGAGTGCGAGCGCGTCGGCTTCCACCACCCCGTCGCCTTCGCCGCCGCCGCCGCGAGCGACGCCGCCCCCGGCCGCCCCGCCCTCGCCGAGC
>CAZDYM010000368.1:0-2653 GCA_964509325.1 uncultured Phycisphaeraceae bacterium | reverse complement strand
TGGCGGCCCTCGGTGACGGCGGCGCACAGCTCGCGGATGATCACGTCGATGGCGCGCATCGAGTCGTCGTTCCCGGGGATCGGGATGTCGGCCTTCTCGGGGTCGCCGTCGGTATCGATGAGGCAGATCGTGGGCACGCCGAGCTTGCGGGCCTCGGCCAGGGCGTTGTGCTCGCGCTTGGTGTCGATGACGACCATCGCGCCGGGCAGCTTGTCCATGGTGCGGATGCCGTCGAGGTTGCGTTTGATCTTCCGCATCTCGCGCTTGAGCTGGCTCTCCATCTTCTTGGAATAGTTCTGGAAGCCGGTGGCGGCCTCGATGCCTTCGAGCTCCTCGAGCCGCTTGAGCCGCAGACGGATCGTCCGGAAGTTGGTCAGCGTGCCGCCCAGCCAGCGCTCGGTGACGTGCGGCATCTTGACGTTGGCGACGCGCTGCAGGAGCACGTCGCGGGCCTGTCGCTTGGTGCCGACGAACACCACGTCCTTGCCCTCGGCGACGCACTTGGTGATGAACTTCTTCGCGAGCAGGAGGCCCTTGACGGTCTCCTTGATGTCGATGATGTGGATGCTGTTGCGCTTGCCGTAGATGTACGGCTGCATCCGCGGGTTCCAGTTGGCGGAGCGCTGGCCGAAGTGGATGCCGGCCTCGATGAGGTCCTTGACGAGCGACGAGGCGCCGCCGGCGGCGCCGGAGCTGTTCGCGGGGGACGAGGGAATCTGCGACATGAAACGCGGTCCTTTCGAGACAGGCAGCGGGTCCGGCGAATCGGGGGGGCGGCCCCGGCGTCGGTCGGCGCGGACGCCGATCGAGCGCGGGCCCCGTCGCGCAAGGTCGCTTGGGGATGCACCGGCGTCCCCCTGTTCAAGAGGGGTCATGGTGCATTAAACAAAGGGACGACCCGACGCGTTGCCCACGCGGCGGGGAGGCTTGAAACAGGCCGAGGCACGCAGCGGCGAAAGATGCTGCGGGCTCGACCGGCATCATCATACCAAGATGCCGACGAGAACCGGCCCGGCTCGGGCCCGATCTCGTCCAAGTCGGGGTGGGCGGATTCGAACCGCCGACCTTTTGACCCCCAGTCAAACGCGCTAACCAAGCTGCGCTACACCCCGATCCAAACAGAATGTGAACCCGGACCGGGGCTTGTGCCACGGTGGGCCGAGCCGGGGAGTGTAGCGAGCGTCCGATCTCTGGGCAACCGAACCCGCGGATTGAAGAAAACGCCCGCCACAGGCGAGAGCGCGGGGCGGGCGCGGGCCAACCTACGACACCGGTGGGCCCGGGCAGCGCGTCACACGTTCGGGTTCAGCACGCAGTCCCGAACACCGCCAGCAAGCCGACCAGGTCGCTCACATTGACGATCCCGTTGCCGTCAAGGTCGGCGGGGTGTCCGAACGGCACCGGCTGGCCGAAGACGCTCAGGAACTCGACCAGGTCCGTGGTATTGATGACCCCGTCGCCGTTGAGGTCCCCCCGGCAAGGCGGAGCCGGCGGCAGCGAGAAGAGCCCGAAGTAGGCGTCCGCGCCCGCCTGGAAGCAGAGAGTCGAGGGCCGCCCGGACACGTTGTTCTCGATGCGGATGCGGCCCTCGGCGAAGAGCTGCGGCACGGTGTCGACGTTGGCCATCGCGATCTCGAACGCGTCCGAATCGATGGTGAAGTTGAACTGCGCCGTGGGGAATCCGCCCAAGGGGTTGAGCACCAGGTTGCCGTTGACCAGGGCCATGCCGCGCAGCGGCAGGAAGCCGGTGTCGGGGTCCCAGATGCGGACGTTGAACTGCACGGACGGGAACGCCGGAACGAGGTCCGGGCGGAGTTGGAAGTTGAACTGCGTCCAATCGTTGATGAAGTCGGCGTCCGGCTGGGTGCTCTTTCCCTGTGGGCAGGAACGGATCGCTTCATCGAAGCGTCGGTCGGTGCTCTTCACGGGCGCGGGCGGAGGCGGGGGCGGGGGCGGGGGGTTTTTCTGCGGGATCCGCCCGGGCGAACCGTTGGCCACGTCGTTTTTCATTTGGTCGCCGGTGACCGCCTTGCTCCAGGCGTCGACCGTGGCGTTGGGGAACTTGTCCTTCCAGGCTTGCAGGTTCTGCGAGCACGCTTGGATCTCGACGTGCTTGATCCCGGAGTAGTCGCCCGTCAGGTCCGACGGCTCGAGGGCCTTCGAGGCGTCGCCGCCGGTCGGGTAGCCGAACGCGAGCCAGGGCCTGCCGGATCCGTCGGCGTTCACCCCGCCGTGACCGAGGAACACCACGGCGTTGACCCCGGCGGCGTTGATGGCGTCCTTGATCTGCTGCTCGGTCTTGGCCGCGGGCTGGTTGCTGAGCCGGTTGATGGTGTACCCCTTGGCGGTGTAGTTCGCCTCCGCCGCGCCGCCGAGGGAGTGCAGGAAGTCGTTGTTGGGCGTGTCGTTGCCCTCGATGATGACGACGGTGCCGGAACGTGCGATCCCCGCGGCGCACACCAGCAGCAGCGCGGCGCTGCCCACCCGCGCCGCTCCGGGCGCGCGACGAACCATGCGGTACCACAGGCTGCGAGACATCTGACTTTCTCCCTTCAGGACGGGCGCCCCGGCGGGACGCCGAAGTCCTCGGTCGTGCGAAGGTCGGCGGACGGCACGCATGCCGACCTCTCTCCCGCGAAGTCTGCGGTGCATC
>CAZDYM010000367.1:0-2664 GCA_964509325.1 uncultured Phycisphaeraceae bacterium | reverse complement strand
CGCCGAGCGAGAGGGCGCGGGCGGCGGCGCCGGGGGTGGCGGGGCGTCCGGGGTGTCCGGGGTGTCCGGGGCGTCCGGGGGGGGGGCGGGAGAGGACGGGGATGGTCCGGGCGGAGACGGCGCAACCAACACGGAGAAACTCGCGTGAGCACGGTGGATCATGCCAAGGCGTTGACATCCCTGCTGAAGAAGCTCAAGGGCAGGTACGAGGTGGTCGCCCCGGTCAAGCACGACCCGATGGACGAGCTGCTGCTGGGCCTTCTGCTGTGGGAGGCGACGCGGCCCAAGGCCGAGGCGGCGCTGAAGCGGCTCCGCGAGGCGCACGTGGACGACAACGATCTTCGGGTGACGCGCCCGGCCCAGGTGGCGGCGCTGCTGGGGAAGAACTACCCGCGGGCCGAGGAGCGGGCCGCGCGGCTGCATGCGGTGCTGATGGACATCTACCAGCGCGAGCACAAGGTCTCGCTGGAGCGGGTGATGGGGATGTCGAAGCGCGAGGCCGCGAAGTACATCGAGACGCTGTCGGGCCTTCCGGCGTTCGCGTCGGCGCGGTGGCAACTGGTGGTGCTGGAATCGCACCACATGCCGGTGGACGAGCGGCTGCTGGCCCGCCTGATCGCGGCGGGCGTGCTCGAAGAGGGGGACGACGTGGCCAAGGCGACCGGGGTGCTGGAACGGCACATCCGGCACGAGGACGCGCTGGAATCGCACCTGTTGCTGCAGGCGTGGAGCGAGGACCCGGACGCCGAGCCCGCCAAAGCGCCGGCGAAGCCCGCCAAGGCGGCGGCACCGGGGCGGAAGAGCGCTTCCTCCAGCAAAGCGGGTACGAAGAAGGCGACGGCGGGACGCGGGGGGTAAGCGCGTCGGCCTAGCCGATGGGATGCCACGGGAAAGCCCTCGGCATCACGGACTCCACGCCGTGGAGCCACGCCACCAGCCATTGGTACGCGTCGACGAGCCTGGGCCCGGGGCGGTTGAACATCTGGTTGCCGTCGACAAGCGCGACGCGGCCGCGGCGCACCGCGGGGAGGCCGCGCCACCAGTCGCAGTTTTGCAGTTCGTCGTGCGCGCGTGCGGCGGCGTCGAGGTCGAACCCGCACGGGCAGACGATCACCGCCTCGGGGCGCATCGCGACGACCTCGTCAACGCTGACGCGTCGTCCCGGCCCGGCCACGCGGTGGGCCGCTTGCCCCCCGGCGCCCGCGCCGGCCCCCGGCATCGGGGTGGTGGGGTTGAGCGGGGACGCGCCGCCGGCACGCTCGATGAGCTGGGCGGTCCAGTGCCCGGCGACGAACATCGGGTCGGTCCACTCAAGGAACAGGGTCGGGATCGGTGCCGCCCAGGGGCTGACGTGATCGGACGCGGCGAAGAAGCGCTCCCGCAGGGCGGCGACGGTTCGTTGAGCCGCGGGCTCGCGGTCCATGGCCCGGCCCACCTTGAGGATGTCGTCGAACAGGTCTTCAAACGAGGCGGGGTTGAGCGTGAGGAGGTGGGGGGGCGGGCGGAGGTCCTCGAGGGCGCGGCGGACTTCGTTCGCGTCGATCGAGCAGACCGAACATAGGCTCTGGGTGACTACGAGATCGGGGCGGAGTTGTCGCAGCCGCTGGGTGTCGAGTCGGTAGAGACTCTCGGAGGCGGCCAGGGCCGCACGCACCTGGGCGTCGATCTCGGCGGGGCCGTCGGCGGTGATCCTGGGTGCGGTGAGGATGGGGACATCTCGGACCAGCGTGGTCGGCCAGTCGCACTCGTGGGAACGCCCGACGAGCCGATGCGCGGCGCGCCCGCCGGGCTCGGACAGCAGCGCGATGATCTCTGTGGCGGAGGGCACGAGACTGACGATGCGCATGTGCGAGCGTAGCCGGGAACGGGCGGCCCTCCCGCTGGCCCCGGGTCCGCTTGATCGGAGGGCGACGGCGGTGGAGGCGGGCGAGCTCGTGGTAAAAGGTGGCTCGGAAGGCGGGTTCGGCTCGGGGCCGGTATCCTGCCCGAGTCGGCTCCGATGCTCGGGCGTGCCGCGGCGGCAAGCAGGACGAGCCGTCCCGCACCCGGGTTTCCGTGGTGTCCGACGAGACTTTCAGCCCGAACCTGAGGCGAACTCGAAGTGATGACGAAAAGACTCGACTCCAAGCCGATGCTCGCCCCGTCCGAACGATGGGACGCCGACCGAGCGTCGGCGGATTGGCGGAGCCCGGTGCGCGGCACGGCGACCCGCGGGGTGGCGATCGGGTCGGGGATTGCGTGCGTGCTGCTGGTCGCTTCGGCCGGGGCGGCGTGGCCCCTGCGGGGCGGGGCGTGGGTGCTGGGCGTTTCAGGACCGCGCGCAGCGCAGCAGGATCAGCCCGGTCAAGCGGTGCCGGCCCCCGCACCGAAGCAGGACGACCCGGCCGAGGAGGTCGCCCGCCTGCGCGAGCAGATGGCCTCGTCGCTCGATAAGGCGCAAAGAGAGAAGGAGGACGCCATGGCGCGTGCCAAGGCGCAGAAGGAGGCCGCCGGGGCGAGGGGCGGGGCGGGCGCGGCAGGCGGCCAGCCCGGGATGGATCAAGCCCGGCCGGTCCCGGGGATGCAGCCGATGCCGGTCCCGGTGCCCCCGAACGGGGAGCAGCCGGATCAGGGCGAACAGCCGCTGGACGAGGTGGTGCCGGCGCCGGCGCGTGCCGATGTTTC
>CAZDYM010000366.1:0-2673 GCA_964509325.1 uncultured Phycisphaeraceae bacterium | reverse complement strand
CTGTACCTCTTCGTCGAGTTCATCGTCCCGTCCTTCTCATCGAAGTAGGCGCGGCTTCCCGAGCGGCGTCTGGACGGGCGCGCTCAGCGCGGCGATCCCGCGCTCGCCCCCCGCGCTCGCCCCCCCAGGCTCAATCCCCCTTGGGCGGCTCGGTCTGCCATGAGGCCTCGGGGTTCGCGCCCATCTTTTCGCCCAGTTCCGCCAGAGCCGAGGTGACCCGGGGGTCGAACATCTCCTCGGCGTGCGGCAGCTCAAAGTCCTCGGGGATGGCGGCCCAGCGGAACTCGGTCTTCACCCCGTGCTGCACCTCCGCCAGCCGATAGCGCAGCCACATCTGCTGGATGGCCGCGACGGTGGACGCGTGGATGGACGCCGCCACGGACCGGCCCGCGACGGGCATCCAGTTCCCCTCGATGAAACGCGGGTCGAGGCGGGCTTTGTTGTTCACGAGCACCCACGCCCGGACCTTGGGCATCGGGGTGTTGGGTCGGCGTTCACGCCAGGTCTCGGCGAGCTTCACCACCCACTCCGGGTCGCGACCCATCAGCACGTTGCCGATGATCCCCCCGTCGGCGTACATCCTCCCGTCGATCTCCCGCGCCGGGAACGCGATCGGGATGGTCGCGGAACTCAGCAGGATGTCCTGGAAGCGCGCGAAGTTCCCGTCCTCCATGCTCCGCACCGCCTGCGCGGAAAGGTCCCACATCTTCAGGCGCGCCAGATCGAGGTCGGTCGAGCCGCACATCAGGATCCGGTGCTCCCGCGACTGCTCCGCCACGTACCCGATCATCGCCGGCGTCACGCGGGCGCGCACCTCACGCTCCAGCCGCGAGATGTCCATGATCGAGGCGTTCTGGGGCAAAAGGCTGAACAGCCCGCGGAACTTCACCCAGTCCGGGCGCGCCTCGGTGTACGTCCGCGCGGCCGTCGCGAGCGCTTCCTCCGAGCCCTCGAACGCGAACGGCGCGATCAAAGCGCCCGTCGAGATGCCGCCCACCACATCGAACTTCGGCCGCGGCATCGCGTGGTCGGCCGGCACTTCGCCCCACGCCCGCAGGAACGACGCACCGAACGACCCGTAGTCGCCCCCGCCCGAGATGGACAGGATGTCGACCGCCGGCTCGGGCCCCGCCGGATCGGCGGCGAAGCGATCCGCCTCGAGCTCCATCCGGCGCAGAATCGTCCGGAAGAACATCTGCCCGACCGCCTGCGACTCGGCGTCAAACGCGGCGCGGGCCGCCCGCAGTTGCTCGCCGCTGAGCTCGGCCCGCGGGGCGGCGGGGGAGCACGAGACCACCAAGGCAACGAGGCAGCACGCAACAAGGGTCATCAGGGGCTTCATGGGGCGCCAATGTACCGCCCGCCGGAGCGGTCGCGCGCCGCCGGAGCCGTCGCGTCACCGTCCGACCGAGGCCCGTTTACCGCATCTTCAAGGTCGCCAGCCCGATCGCGACCAGGATCACGCTGGCGATCCAGAACCGGGCCACGATCCGCTGCTCGGGCCACCCGCCCATCCGCAGGTGCCAGTGGTAGGGGGCGCACCGGAAGATGCGCTTGCCCTTGGTCCATTTGAAGTACCCCACCTGCAGCACCACGCTGGCGATCTCCAGCAGGAACACCCCGCACATCAGCAGGACCACGAACTCGTGCCGGATGATCACCGCCACGAACCCGATCAGCCCGCCCAGGCACAGGCTGCCGGTATCGCCCATGAACACGCTCGCGGGCGAGCAGTTCCACCACAAGAACCCCAGGCACGCCCCCGCCAGCGCTGCCGTCACCACCGCCAGTTCCTGCGCCGTCGCGACGTACGGCACCAGGTAGAACTTCGCCAGTTCCTCCGAACCCGCGATCAGGCACAGCAGCGTCAGGCCGAACGCCACCACCGCCGACACGCCGCTCGCCAGCCCGTCCATCCCGTCGGTGATGTTCACCGCGTTGGACATCCCGGTCATCATCAGCACCATGATCACCGTGTACGCCCCGATGCCCCAGTACAGCAGCGACGGGTTCGGGCCCGAGATCGCGTTCTCGTACGTCTTCTGGAACGGCAGGTTCAGCACGTGCGCCAGCGACGGGTCCGGCGTGCCCGACAGCGACCCCTCGCGGAACGCGAAGAAACCCGCCAGCACGCCGATCCCCAGCTGAAACACCAGCTTCTCCCACGCGTACAGCCCCTGGCGGCTGGTGCTCCCGCGCGACGCCGCGGTGAGCTTCAGCCAGTCGTCGGCGCCGCCAACCGCCGCCAGCCAGAACACCACCACCAGCGCCAGCCGGACATAGGTGTTCTGCAGGTCCGCAAGCAGGAACGCGGACGCGAAGATCGCCGAGGCGATCAGCAGCCCGCCCATCGTGGGGGTGTTGGCCTTCCCGGCGTTGGCCTCGTCCAAGGCCTTCACGTCGAACTTGGCTTGGTCCCCGATCTTCTTCGAGGTCAGCCAGCGGATCACCCGCCTCCCGAAGATCAGCACGATCGCGAACGAAACCAGCGCCGCCGCCAGCACGCGGAACTCGCGCTGATCCAGGATCATCACGTACCGGTACAGGTTGTTCCGGGTCAGCCAATCGCGGAGGAGTTCAACGAGGTTGAAAAGCACGTGGGGAGTTGGTCAGGCACGGAAGCGATGCGGCCCGAGCCCGCCGGCGCGCCGGGTCGGAGCGCGGGCGAGCACC
>CAZDYM010000365.1:0-2678 GCA_964509325.1 uncultured Phycisphaeraceae bacterium | reverse complement strand
CCCTCCACGGGCCGGTTCGAACTGCTGCGCATCGCGACGCCCGGGGCCGCGCCAACCGCCCTGCCCGGCGCCGCCGGCGAGGCCGACGCCGGGTCGAGCGTTCTCATCTCGCAGCTCTTCACAGGGGTTTCCATCGGGTCGGTGTCCATTTCTCCGAGCGGAGACTCGGCGGTGTGGTTCGCGTATGACGGCACGCCGCAGGTCCGCACCAGCGCCGGCGTGCTGGTGGGCGATCTGAGCGCGGACGCGACGATCGCCGTGCAGTCCGGTCCGACGGTCACGGTGCGGGTGCTCACGGGGCTGGTGGAGCGATGAGCGCGCGGAGTGTGTCATCCCGGCGCGGCTTCTCGCTGGTCGAGGCGATCGTGGTGATCGTGGTGGTCTCGCTGCTGGTGCCGCCCTCGGTGTCGATGCTGCGCGAGGCGCAGACGATGAGGGTGGACTCGGCGAACGCCTCCCGCGCGAGCGTGCTCGCGCGGGCGGTGATGGAGCAGGTGCTCGCCGATGCGTCCAGCCCGGCGCCGGCGCTGGGCATGGCGGCGTTCGCGAGCGCGCCCGGCTATCTCGACGCCCCCGGCACGGGCCTCAGGGCCCGGATGGGGACGGTGACCGCCGCGTACGACACGCTCGGTTTGACGTGGGACGTCAGCATCGGCGGGCTCGTCTCGGCGTCGGGCGCCGCCGACGCGGACTCCTCCCGGAACATCTACCGCGTGGTTGAGGTGACCGTGAGTTGGAACTCTGCTCGCGGCGGCGCGCGGGCGTACACCCTCTCCTCGATCGTCACGGACTTGACGCCATGATGCGCGGCACCGACCAACCCGCACGCCCCGTCCGCCGCGCCCGGCGCGGCTTCACGCTGGTGGAGATGCTGGCCACGCTGGTGGTGGTGGGGACGGTGGCGGCGGTCGCCTCCCCGATCATCGTGGGGGCCACGCAGGCGTACGCGAAGTCGGCGTCGCAGCGGCGTGCCGTCGAGCAGGTCTCGGGCGCGCTGGACCGGCTGAGCCGCATCCTGCGCGAGGCGCCGACGAAGGCCGCGCCCGCCGGGGCGACGGACTTCAGCAGCGCCTCCGCGAGCGGGTTCGCCCTTTCCAGCGGGCTGAATGTCGCGCTTTCGGGTACGACCCTCATGCTCGGGACCACCGCCGTGAAGGAATCACCGCTGTGCCAGGGCGTGACGGCGTTCCAGATCACATACCTCGACAGCGCGGGAACGGCGGTGAGTGTGGCGTCCGGGACGGACGCCGTGCGCCGCGTCATCATCCGACTCGCCGCCCAGGGGGTGGACCTCTCCACCACCGTGTGGCTGCGGGCCAGCCTGAACGAAGCATGAACCACGCACGGAACAACGCTGTCTCAAGGTCGCGGCCCCGGCGTCGTGCCGCGGCGCTCGTCATGGCCGTGCTGATGCTCGCGGGCATCAACCTGGCGGTGGTGTCGGCGGTGACGGGCGGCGGCGACGACGCGCGGCTGGCGTCGGTGCGGGCCGATACCGAGCGGGCCTTCTACGCCGCCGAGAGCGGCGCGGCCCTGGTGGTCGGCGAGTACGCCGCGGGGCGAAGCGTGCCGACCGGAACCCGCACGATCGCGGGCGGGGCGACCATCACCGTCTCGACGTCGGCGCCCAGCGCCCCGATGGACGTGGCGATCGTGGGGGCGTACGGGCAGGCGCAGCGGCGTGTGGAGATCCACATCGAGTAGGGCGGTTATCCGGGCGTTGGGCCGCCGCGAGGACACGGTCGTGCCTCCTCACCCCAAACCCGGGGCTTGAACGAGCCGACATTCTCAGAACCGACGGATCGGCGCTCCCGCGCGGGAGGCCGTTGCCGAGGTCAGCACCACGCGAGAACCGAACCGTGACACGACCGATGCTTCTCGTCGAGATCGGGCCGGGCCGCCTGCAGGCGGGTCTGTGGCGTTCCGGCGCGCTCACGCACGTGCACACCGTGCTGCTGGATGAAGCCGGGTGGGAGCAGGCGTGGAAGGAAGGCCTGCGTCCGTTCGACGCCGAGCTGCGCAAGGCGATCACGGAGATCACCGCGCCGGGCATCGAGGCGGTCGCGTTCTTCCATTCCCCCAGCGTCGTGGTGGACGTGTTCTCGTCCCCGGCGGCGGGTCGTTCCGGGGCGGACGCGGCGCTGCTCGCGCTCGCCGATGCGGCGGGCTTCAACATCAACAACCATCCGCACGACCAGTGCCTGATCCGCAGCGACCCGGCGCCCGAGGAAGGGCGTGGCCAGGCGCGGCTGCATCACCGTCTCATCGCCGCGGAGAACGACGACGCCGCCGAGACGCTGACGCAGTGGCTGTCGCGCGCCGGCGTGAGGGTGAAGGCCGTCGTCCCGATGGCGGCCCCGCACCTGCGCCGGCTGGTGGAGCGCGTGACGCAGAGCCGGCACGAGGGGGCCACGGTGATGCTCCGCATCGGGGAGCACCGCGCCCACCTCGCGGCCGGCGTGGGCGGGCGTCTGCGGCTGGTGCGCCACGTCAGCCTTGACCTGGGCACGCTGACCCAGGCCCTCACCATGCCGATGACCATCCGCGGCGCCGAGGGCGCGAGCGAAGTCAGGCTGTCCCGCGAGGAGGCCCGGGCGGCGTTCTTCCGCGTCGGCGTCCCGGCGCGAGAGACCGTCATCGACGAGCGGCGCGGGCTGACCGGCGCGGCGGCGCTGCCG
>CAZDYM010000364.1:0-2682 GCA_964509325.1 uncultured Phycisphaeraceae bacterium | reverse complement strand
GGACCACGATTCGGTCCTCCGGGCCGCCTTCGAGCCAAGCCGTTCAGCGACCGCGAATCGGGTGGTCGGCACAGAGGGGGGCGGGGGGCATCGGGCGGCAGTCACGTCCGATAACGGTCGAAGAGATCGCAAAAACCGCGTGAAGTCGGGGGGTTTGACGCGCCTGATCCCCCATCTTGGCGTAACTTCACAGAAGGGAGTCTTGGCTGTTCTCTGCGCCCGCCGCGCTGGGGATCGGGCCAACCCTTGCGGCTGGGCGGTTCCCGCCGTGGTTCTCCCGGTCGGCGTGCCCAAGGCGCTTTGCGTTTGTGCGGAATAGCCCTGGTTCGACTCCGTTGCTCTGTTCGGTCATGGCGAAGCCCAACTACCAACGTTCCGCCTGGGAGGATCAGTTCGAGACCCCGACGCCGCGCGCCCTGCGCGACGGCTACCCGAACAAGCACAACGCGGAGCTCTTCGAGTGCGCCCTGAAGGCCCTTCGGTCCCTCCCGAACTGCACGGAAAAGCTTGTGTGGCAAGGGGTTCCGTGGTGCTGGTCGTTCGTGTTTGAGAACGGCTGCCGCGACGGCGCCCCGGCGGCGATGCTGGTCCCCGACGTCCACGGGCCGCGGATCGTCGTCCCGATGCCCTCGGGCACGTTTCAGACCGTGAAACTCGAAGACCTGTCGGCGGAAATCCGCGAGGTCATCGCCCACTCCCGAAGCGTGTGCGGCGGGGCGTGGCCGGCATTTGAGATCACCGGGAAGACCCGCCTGGAGACGGTGGTGACGATCATCCAGCGGAGAATCGTCGCCGCGCACATGGCCAAGCAGACCGGCGGAGGCGCAAAGAACGCCGCCCCCGGGCTGATCCCGCCTCATCCGATGCGGTAGACGTGCCGAACCGGACGCCGCTGGGGGCGTAGCACGCGGGCCTCGTTGATTCGGTCTCAAGGCGGCCGCGGACATGCTTCTCGGGCTAGGATTGTTTTCTTTCTGTTTGCCCCGAGTTGCGGAACCCGGGCGGCCCGTCGTGGGGCGAGAACCCCGCCTGGCTGCGTCGCGGGCGGGACCGATCCCGCTTCCGAACGTTTCCCGAATCGATGGATCGGGGCGAGCCGGCCATGCTGTTTCGCCCACCCCGGGCCGTCGCCGAACCGATCTGGAACACCACTATGTGCGGAATTGTCGCGTACCTCGGTCATCGTGAAGCCAAGCCCATTCTTCTCGAAGGCCTGAAGCGGCTGGAGTACCGGGGGTACGACTCCGCCGGCCTGGCGACGGTGAACGGCAAGCTCGAGGTGTGCCGCACCGTCGGGCGGGTGAGCGTGCTCGAGGAGGCGCTCAAGGCCCGGCCCGGGTTCCACGGGACGATCGGGCTGGCGCACACCCGCTGGGCGACGCACGGCGAGGTCTCGGAGCGCAACGCCCACCCGCACCGCGACGACAAGCGCGGGATCGCGCTCATCCACAACGGCACCATCGAGAACTACGCCTCGCTCAAGCAGTACCTGCAGGACAAGGGGCACGTCTTCACCAGCGAGACCGACACCGAGGTGCTCGCGATGCTCATCAGCGAGCTGTACGACGGCGACCTCGAAACGGCGGTGCAGAACGCGCTGCGCGAGGTGCGCGGCGCGTACGCCATCGCGGTCTTGTGCGAGCAGGAGCCGGGCGTGCTGGTGGTGGCGCGGAAGGGCTCGCCGCTGATCGTGGGCGTGGGCGACCGTGAGTTCGTGGTGGCGTCGGACGCGTCGGCGATCGTGTCGCACACGACGCAGGTGTTCGAACTGGACGATTACCAGGTGGCGAAGCTGACGCGCGACGCCAAGGGCGACACGTCGTTCCGCACCAGCACGCTGGACAACGTGCCGGTGACGCCGAAGATCAGGCAGCTGGAGTTCGAACTGGAGCAGATCGAACTGGGCTCGCACGAGACCTTCATGATGAAGGAGATCTGCGAGCAGCCGCGCTGCCTGCGGATGACGCTGCAGGGCCGGGTGAGCGAGCGCGAGGGGCGGATCGTGCTGGGCGGCATCGCCGAGCACGCCCGCGAACTCATCCGCGCGCGCCAGTTCGTGCTCACCGGGCAGGGCACGGCGTACCACGCCGCCATGCTGGGCGAGTACTTCCTTGAGGACCTGGCCAAGGTGAGCGCCAAGACCGAGTACGCCAGCGAGCTGCGGTACCGCAACCCGGTGGTGGTGGACAACACGGTGGTGATCGCGGTGAGCCAGAGCGGGGAGACCGCCGACACGCTGGCGGCGCTGCGCGAGTTGAAGGAGCGGGGCGCGCTGACCCTCGGGGTGGTGAACGTGGTGGGGTCGTCGATCTCGCGTGAGACCGACGCGGGGGTGTACCTGCGGGTCGGGCCGGAGATCGGCGTGGCGAGCACCAAGGCGTTCACCGGGCAGGTGATGGTGCTCGCGATGATCTCGCTGTACATCGCCCGCCGGCGCTTCATGAGCATGGACACGGCGGGCGAGTTGCTGGGCGAACTGTCACGCGTGCCCGAAATGATGGAGAAGATCCTGTCCCAGAGCGACCACATCCGCGGGGTGTGCGAGAAGTACGTCGACCGCGAGAACTGGCTGTTCCTGGGGCGCGGGTACAACTACCCGGTGGCCCTCGAGGGCGCGCTGAAACTCAAGGAGATCTCGTACATCCACGCCGAGGGCATGCCCGCGGCGGAGATGAAGCACGG
>CAZDYM010000363.1:0-2684 GCA_964509325.1 uncultured Phycisphaeraceae bacterium | reverse complement strand
GTCCGCGCCTCGCGCAGCATCGTCGCCCGCGCCCTGGTCGCCCCGCGCAGGGGGGCGATCTCGTCGTTGATGTCGTGGATGAACGTCCGCGCCAGCCCGCGCACGGCGTTGAAGTTCTCGTCCGCGCGGCGGCGCTCGGCGCTCTCGGCCGCCAGCGCCGTCTCGGCCCGTGTCCGCTGCGCCGCCGCCTCGCGCCAGAGGAACCACATCGAGACCCCGAACACCACCACCAGCGCGGAGATCGTCCCCAGCGCCAGCACCTTGCCCTTGTTCCGGCGCGCGATCACCCGCAACTGGTACGCCGCGCTGTCCCGCTTGGCCTCGATGGGGAAACCGCCCAGGTAGTTCCGCACGTCCCGCGCCAACTCGCCGGCGTTCTGGTACCGGCGCTCGCGCTCCTTCGCCAGCGACTTCAGCACGATCGTCTCGACCTCGTCGTTGATCTGTCGGCGGATCGTGCTGGGTTTCTGCGGCGTGGCCCGTAGGATGTTGTCGAGCACGTCGCGCATCGTCCCGATGACCTCGTACGGGAACTTCCCGCCCGTGAGCATCTGGTAAAGGATCACGCCCAGCGAGTACACGTCGGTGCGGACGTCGATCTTGTCCGGGTGCCCCTCGGCCTGCTCGGGGCTGGCCCAGGGGAGCGAGCCGACGAACTGGCCCGTCATCGTCATCATCTTGAGCGGGCCGCCGGGGGCGCCTTCGTCGGAGACTTCGCCGGTGGCGACCTTGGCGAGGCCGAAGTCCAGGACGTGCGGCTCGTCGGAGGTGTCGACGCGGATGTTGCCCGGCTTGAGGTCGCGGTGGATGACGCCCTTGAGGTGGGCCGAGTTGACGGCGTCGCACACCCGCGCGAAAAGCCGGAGCGTCTCCTCCAGCGAGCGCTCTTTCAGGCTCATCCACTGGTCCAGCGGGTGCCCGCTGATGTAGTCCATCACAAAGTAGTAAGCCCCGCCCGAGACGGCCGACGCCGGCGCCTGCCCCGAGTCGATGATCGACACGATGTTGGGGTGGTTCAGCTGCGCGAGGATCTCGACCTCGCGCTCGAACCTCGCTTTGTCGCGTGGGCCCGCGAACGGCCCTTCCCGCATCACCTTCACGGCGACCTTCCGCTTGGTCGCCTTCTGGATCGCCTGGTACACAACACCCTGTCCGCCGCGGTGGATCTCTTTGATGAGTTCGTAACCCGGGATGGCCTCCGGCGGGATGACGGCCCAGGTGGATCGTGAGGCGTTGCCCCCGGCGGTGCCGTGACCGCCGGTCCCGAGCGCTCCCCCGGAACCACCCACGCCGCCGGCAGGACCGGACGCCACGCCGCGGGCTTGTCGACGGGCCGCGGCGATCAGGTCCATGTCGCGAGGCGAACCGCTGATCGGGGGGTGAACCGGCGTGCCGGCGCGACCCTCGTCGGAGCCGGGCGAAGGGGGCGGGTTGGGGCCGTGGTCGGTCATGCCGCGAGCGAGGGAGGCGGGGCGGCCAGTTGGTCGCGTGGCGGAGGTTACGAACCCGAGCCGAACGCAGCGACCGCGCGGCAGGGGTTCTGCCATGGTGGCGTTGTCAAACGGTTCGTGTCACGCCATCTTCTCAGAAAATCGTCGAGTGTCTCAACTTTCCGTTGGAGCGGGCTTGCCTTGGACCGAAAGATCGTGTACGGTTCTTGTGAGGCAGCCTGGCCCGGTCTCGGGCTCTGCCACCCATCCGGATCTCATCTCTGCGCCACCCCGATCCCCAACTCCGAACCGGCACCGACACCCCAGACGGTGGCGGTCGTGTCTCGGCACGGGGTGCGTCGCGGGCCCTTGTCGCCGTGTGCTCATGAGCGCGGGCGGCCTCCACCAACTCCCCCTGACGGACCGAAGCACGGGCCGATCCCCGGCGTGGTCCTCAGCGCCGATTCCCCGCGTCGCCTGACTGTCATGCTGAACACGTCAGGCTTCGCGCCGCAGACCCAGGACCCAAGACCCAAAGACTCAAGACTCATCCCCACCCCCAACCAAGTTCAAGGAGTTTCCCATCGAGAGGCGTCCGTTCCGCGAAGGTTTCCGTCCGCAGAAGACCCGGGTCAATCACGAGATCAGGCTGAGCCCGATCCGGCTGGTGGACCAGCACAACAACCAGGTCGGCGTGATCGACACGCGTGAAGCCATGCGCATGGCCGAGGAGGCCGGCCTGGACCTGGTGGAAATCCAGGCCGACGTGCGCCCGCCCGTATGCAAGATCATGGACTACGGGAAGTTCAAGTTCGAGCAGGGCAAGAAGGACCGCGCCAACCGGGCCGCCAGCAAGACGATGGAGATGAAGGAAGTGCGCCTGGGACGCTCGGCGAAGATCGACGAGCACGACGTGCAGATCCGCGTGGAGCAGGCCCGCGGGTTCCTGATGGAGGGGCACAAGGTGCAGTTCGTGCAGAACTTCAAGGGCCGCGAGATGGCCCACCGGGACATCGGGGAAGACCGGCTGAAGGAGATCATCGGGACGCTGAACGACATCGCCAAGGTCGAGGCGCCGATGAAGCTGTTCGGGAAGAAACTCACCATGATCCTGGCCCCGGACAAGGTGAAGATCGAGGCCGTGAAGAGGAAGATGGAGAAGGAGAAGGCGGCGACGGGCGGCGCCGCGGCGAGTACCGGCGCGGCCCCGGCGGCGGGGTCCGCCAAGAGCGCGAAGAGCGATCCGACGGCCCC
>CAZDYM010000362.1:0-2686 GCA_964509325.1 uncultured Phycisphaeraceae bacterium | reverse complement strand
GGAACTCATCCGCCGCGCCGCCGACGCCGCCTGGAACCGCGGCCGGACCGACCGGAACTTCGGCATCCCCGAGGCCGACGCCCGCGTCGTCGCCGCCGGACGCGAACGCAGCCTCCGGCTCATCGAGCAGGCCCCACGGCTCCTGGACAAACTCTCCCCGGACCTGGTCCTCGACTGGCTCGACCTCGCCATCCTCACCCGCCAGACCAACTCCTTCGTCGAGGCCCTCAACCGCGCCCGCGCCGAGGGGATCCTCGAAGGCGTTCTCGAGCGCATGGACGGGGGCATCAACCCCCGCGTCCAGCGCGCCCGCGCCCTCGCCGACAACGCCTACCGCCTCGCCGGCATCCTCTCGTTCCTCGGCGCCGAGCCCGCCTCCGAAGAGATGCTCCGCACCGCCCTCAAGTCCGATCCGCGCCACCACCCCAGCGCCAACGACCTCGGCTACCGCCTGCTCGTCGCCGATCGCGACATCGACGAGGCCGCCCGGCTCATCGAGATCGCCTACCAGCAGGAGCCCGACCGCGCCAGTTACGTCGATTCCATGGGGTGGGCACGCTACAAGCAGGGCATCATCCACGACCAGCCCGCCCCGGAGGGCGCGCCCGACGCCAAGGCCACCCCCGGCGCTGTCTCGCTGCTCTCCCGCGCCCTGGACCTGATGACCCAGGCCAACGACGCCGACTCGCGCGTCGCCATGCCCATCATCATCGACCACCTCGGCGACGCGTGCTGGGCCGCGGGCGACCGCGAGACCGCCGCCCGCCACTGGGAGCTCGCCGCCCAGGACGCCGACGCCATCCTCAACGCCGACCAGGAAGCCCGAAAAGACGACGGCGCCCGCGAATCCGGAGACGAACGCATCCTCGGCGAAGCCGTCCGCAAGGAACTCGAAGCCGTGCTCACCTCCGCGCGGGCCAAGTCCGTCGCCGCACGCGCCGGCAACGAACCCCCCGTCTCGAAGATCCACGGCCCGATCCGCTGACCGCGCCGCCGCTCAGCACCCCGTTCCGAACACCGACAGCAGCAGCGCCAGGTCCGCGACGTTGATTAACCCGTCGGCGTCGAGAGCGCCCGCCGCCCCCGCCGGCACCGCCGCCCCGAACACCAAGAGAAACAGCCCAAGGTCCAGCGTGTTCCGCACGCCGTCGCTGTTCACGTCGCCCGGGCACACCCCCGGCGGCGGCGGAACCGTCACCGAAAGTGTGTGCGACCCGCCCCACGGCTGGTTCGGCGTCACCCGCACCAGCACCGCGCCCGCGCCACGTTCGCCGACACCGTCGCCGCGTCCACCGGCCCCTGCTGCGTCACGCCGGATGCCGCGCTCAGGTTCCCGGACGTCGTGAGCAAACTCACCGCCCCGACGCCGCCGCCTCGATCACCTTGTCCACGATGGCCACGTCGTTCACCTTCCACCGCAGCACCAGCTTCTCGTTCACCAGCAGCGTGGGCACGCCCCGCGCCCCCGACCGCTGGAACATCTTCTGGTTCTCCAGCAGGACGAACATCACCTCTTCGAGCGCCATGTCGTCCGCCAGCGTCTTGGGGTCCAGCCCCGCCGCCGCCGCGGCCTCGGGCAGGCGTGCCTCGCTCCACCTGGTCGAGTTCGCCATCAACCAGTCGAACATCTTCCAGTAGGCCTCAGCACCGCCCAGCCGACCCGCCGATTCCAGCGCCCGTGCCATCCGGCACGCCGGCTGCTTCTCGAACGGCACGTTCATCGCGTTGCAGGTCTCTTTCCCAGGACGCGACAGGAACGCGTACGACACGTCGGTCCGGTCCTTCGTCACCCGCAGGATCTCCGACCACAGCGCGGCGGTGAACGGCTCCGACACGTCCCCGAACAGCGTCACCCGCACCTTGGCGTTCTCCGGCCCGCGCCGGTGGATCGGCCAGTTCCGCTGCAGGTTCTGCGCGGGGCTCCCCCGCCAGTCGTCCACCGCCTTCTGCGTGCTCGAAGGCGGGCGGTCCAGCGTCGCCGCGCCCGGCTGCGGGTTCGTCGCCGCCACCGCCTCGATGTACCGCTTCACCGCGTTCGGAGCGCCCCACGACTTGAACTCCCTCCCGTTGACAAAGATCATCGGCGTCGAGAACAGCCCGTAGTTCATCGCTTCCGCGATGTCCGCCTGCACCAGCGCCAAGGTCTCCGGCGAGTTCATCACCTTCACAAACTCGTCCACGTCCGGGTACCCCAGATCTTTCAGGCCCGCCGCCAGCTCCGCGTTCGTGAAGGCCCCCGGCGTGTCCTCGCCCCCGGTCTTCCGATCGAACAACCAGTAGTGCATCTGCCAGAACCCCGCGTTGCCCCGCAGCATCCCCGCCGCCTCCGCCGCCCGCGCCGCCCAGCACGAGTTCGCGTGCAGCGTCCGATCCACGAACTTGTTGCACGTCTGATCGAACGCGAAGTGCTTGTGGCTCACGGAAACGTCGCTCCGCTCCAGCAGCACCCCCCGCAACTCGCTCTCGATCCGCTTGCAGTCCTTGCACTGGTACGACGAGAACACCACCACCCGGATCGGCGCCTCCTTCGGCCCCAGGCGGTACCGCCCCGTGAACCCCTCCCGCGTCAGCGTCTCGTCCCCCGGGATCGGCAGCCCGATATCCACGGGCGGGTACTCGATCTTCTTCTCCGCGCCCGGCGCCGCCTCGGGCGCCGGCGCCGGCTGAGCCGCCGCCGCGGCCACTA
>CAZDYM010000361.1:0-2716 GCA_964509325.1 uncultured Phycisphaeraceae bacterium | reverse complement strand
GTCCTTCACATGGCTGACGGATTCGTCCATGAGCTTCTGCTCATCCGGGGTCATCTTGAAGGTAATGATGCGTTCGACGCCGTTGCTCCCCAGCAGCGCCGGCACGCCCACGAAGTAGCCCTTGCCCCTTCGGCCCGGCGCGACGCCGAACTCGTCCTCGCAGTAGGCCGCCGAGGGGATGATCCGCTTCTTGTCCTTGATGATGGCCTCGACCATCTGGATGGTGCCCGAAGCCGGCGCGTAGTAGGCGCTGGTGCCCATCAGCTTCACGATCTCGCCGCCGCCGACCTTGGCGCGCTCCACGCACGCCGCGATCTTCTCCGCCGGCATGAGGTCCGTCAGCGGGATCCCGTGCACGCTCGTCAGCCGCGGCAGCGGCACCATGTCATCCCCGTGCCCGCCCAGGAGCAGCGCCGAGATGTCCTCCACGCTCACGCCCAGTTCCATCGCGATGAACTCGCGGAACCGCGCCACGTCGAGCGCACCCGCCTGGCCCATGATCCGGTTGGTCGGGAACCCCGTCGCCTTCCACGCCGTGTACACCATCGCGTCCAGCGGGTTCGACACCACGATCACGTGCGAGGTCGGAGCGTACTTCTTGATCTGCTCGCACACGCTCTTGACGATCCGCACGTTGGTCTGGATCAGGTCGTCGCGGCTCATCCCCGGTTTGCGCGGGATGCCGGCGGTCACCACCACCACGTCGGAGTTCTCGATGTCCTTGTACTCGAACGTGCCGGTGATGCGGCAATCAAACCGCTCGATCGGGGCGCAGCACGCCAGGTCCAGCGCCTTTCCCCGCGGCATGTGCTGCTCGGGCTTCTCCGGGTTCGGGATGTCCAGCAGAACGATGTCGCCCAGTTCCTTCGCGGCGGCCCAGTGGGCGCAGGTGGCTCCGACGTTCCCGGCTCCGATGATCGAGATCTTGGCGCGACGCATGGCGAGTCCTTGGTGGTGAGGGGTGCGCTTTGGGGGGAAGAGATGATAGCGACGGGCGTGCCGCCGAGGCTCCTGGTCCGCAACCCACGAACCAGCGACAGCCGACCATCGGGGTGGACACCAAGGCCACGCGGGGAGCAAAAGAATAAAACGGGCCACCAAGCGGAGCCCGTTTCACGCGGTGCAGTGGAGATGGGAAGTGGACGGCCCTTGTTCACCGGCGCACCGCGCCGAAGCCAGCGTTCAAGGGGAATGCCGCCAGATTCCGTCGTCATGCCGCGGCCCGGTGTTCATCGCACCGGGCCGCGGAGACTTGCAAGGGAAAGCCAGAGGGTTGGGGAAGACGGAGCGGGGATGGCCCCGCCGGGCCCAACGTGAGTTGGACGCTCAGCGACGGCGACGCAGGCCGACCAGGCCGGCGACCGCGAGCATCGAGGCAGCGCCCGGGGTCGGGACGATGTCGAACCGGGTCACCAGGCCGACGCTGTCACCGGCGGTCAGGGTGAAGCTGCTGCGCAGGCCGATGGTGCTGGCCACCGCGGGGCCGCCGCCGCCGCCGAAGTTCAAGGCGGGCAGGTCGGCGGTCAGGCCGCCGAAGGGCTCGGCCAGCACGTACGGGGCGGGGTACATCACCTGGAACACGCCGCCGTCGACCAGGGCCTCGTACAGGGCCGGGGCGGCGGAAAGCAGGGCGCCGTTCGAGGTCGCGGGATCGTCGCCGATCGAGCCCGAGATGGAGCCCTGGTAGCTGCTAGGGGCCGCCACCGGAGTGACGGCCAGAGTCAGCGAGGTCGAATAAAGACCAAGCGCCCCGCTGGTATTGGTGAGATTGAAGTTCGCGGTCGCGAAGGGATCAGACTTCAGCGTCAGCTGGTAGTCGAAAGACACCGAGCCGGAGGCGTACGAGCCCTGCACGAGCCAGGCACCGCCACCGATCGGGGCGGCAGACCACGAGCCGGGGTTCGCAAAGGCGCTGTACACCGGCACCCCGTTCTCCGAGAGAACGAAGTCAAAGAGCGGCACAGCAGAGGCCGAACCGGCGGCCAGAGCAAGCGCGGCAGACGCAAAGAAAGCAGAAGTGCGACGCATGGGGTCTCTCCCTCGACTGGACGTGTCGTGACAGGTTCAGGCTCCTACACCTGAATCGCAGGCTCCCCACGCCCATTTGGTCCCCGGGCGGGAGAACGTCAGTACTATGCACCCGGAATTCGGGCGTGCAAGTGAGAAGTCGGACTGTGAGCAGGGGAACTCGGGTGACCCGGTCAGAATCTCCCCCCAAACAGGGGCCTTTCAAAAATGAAGCCCACCGATAAATCCTTGATTCTCAAGGATTTACCGGCGGGGCGCTTGGTCAAACAAAGAGCGACCGGTTCCGAGTTTTTCGACACGATTTTTTTTCGTGAATGACTGCTCGGACCCGCTTCTGGTCCCCTGAGGGGGGGAATCAGCCGATCAGCGGCGACGGCGGAGGCCGACCAGACCAGCCAGGCCACCCAGGGCCACCGCGCCGGGGGCCGGCGTGATGATGAAGGTGCTGTTGCTGGTGACCGAGTCCTCGGCGGAGAGCACGAAGGCGTTCAGGATGCCCAGGCTCACCGCAGCGGCCGGGCCGGGGAGGAACCCGGGGACGCCGAAGTTCGTGGTGCCGATGCTGGCGCTGCCACCGCCACCAGCGGTCTGGGAGTAGGGGTCGTTCCGCAGGGTCTGGACCGGGACGTTGTCGAGCAGAGCGGTGTAGAGGGCCCCGCCGGCGAGAGCGGCGACGGTGGCGCCGTCC
>CAZDYM010000360.1:0-2723 GCA_964509325.1 uncultured Phycisphaeraceae bacterium | reverse complement strand
CCCTCAAACCTCGTGCGCGAGCTCCCACCGGTCCGGCGAACGCCACAGCCGTGACCGCAGCATCTCCCGCTCCCAAACGAACTCCTTCGGCAGCCGGTCCAGGAACTTATCGAACAGCTCCTCGTGCGACCGCGCCTCGGCGGTGCCCGCCTCGCGTCCCACCGACATCAGGTCGTAGAACGTTTCGCTCGGGAAATCCAGGCCCTTCCACTCGATGTCCTCGTACCTGGGCATCCAGCCCAGCGGGCTCTCGACCGCGAAGCCGCGCCCGTGCACGCGGTCCACGATCCACTTCAGCACCCGCATGTTGTCGCCGAAGCCCGGCCAGATGAACTTGCCCTGGTCGTTCTTGCGGAACCAGTTCACGCGGAAAATCCTGGGCGGGTTGCTCACGCGCCGCCCCATGTTCAGCCAGTGCACGAAGTAATCCGCCATGTTGTACCCGCAGAACGGGAGCATCGCCATCGGGTCGCGGCGCATCGCGGCCTGTCCGATGGCGGCGGCGGTGGCTTCCGAGCCCATCGTCGCGGCGAGGTACACCCCGTGCGACCAGTTGAACGCCTGGAAGACCAGCGGCATGTCCTTGCTCATGCGCCCGCCGAAAACGAACGCCGAGATGGGCACGCCCCTGGGGTTCTCCCACTCGGGGTCCATGCTGGGGCACTGGCCGGCGGGCGCGGTGAAGCGAGCGTTGGGGTGCGCCGCCGGGCGCCCGCAGCCGGGCGTCCAATCCTCGCCCTTCCAGTCGATCAGGTGCGCCGGGGGCGTGTCGGTCATGCCCTCCCACCACACGTCGCCGTCGTCGGTGAGCGCGACGTTGGTGAAGATCGTGTTCTTCGAGCAACTGGCCATCGCGTTGGGGTTGGACTTCGGGCTCGTGCCGGGGGCCACGCCGAAGAAACCCGCTTCGGGGTTGATCGCGTACAGCTTCCCGTCGTCGCCCTTCTTGATCCACGCGATATCGTCGCCCACCGTGGTCACTTTCCACCCCTCGAAGCCCCTGGGGGGCACCAGCATGGCGAGGTTGGTCTTGCCGCAGGCGCTCGGGAAAGCAGCGGCGAGGTACGTCTTCTCGCCCTTGGGGTCCTGCAGACCGACGATGAGCATGTGCTCGGCGAGCCAGTTCTCGTTCCGCGCGATCACCGAGGCGATCCGCAGCGCCAGGCACTTCTTCCCGAGCAGGGCGTTCCCGCCGTAGCCCGACCCGTAACTCCAGATCTCGTACGTGGCGGGGAAGTGGACGATGTACTTGCGGGCGATGTCCGGCTCGCAGGGCCACGGGACGTCCTTCTGCCCGGGCGTCAGCGGCGCCCCCACCGAGTGCATGCACGGGATGAACGGCCCGTCGCCCAGCGCCTCGAGCACCTTCGTGCCCATCCGCGTCATGATCCGCATGTTGACCACGACATACGGCGAGTCGGTGATCTGCACCCCGATCTTGGCGATCGGCGACCCGATCGGGCCCATGCTGAACGGGACCACGTACATCGTCCGCCCGCGCATGCAGCCGTCGAACAGGCCCAGCAGCGTCTCCCGCATCTCCTCCGGCGGGGCCCAGTTGTTGGTCGGGCCGGCGTCGCTCTTCTTGATCGAGCAGACAAACGTCCGCTCCTCCACCCGCGCCACGTCCGACGGGTGCGACCGCGCCAGGTACGAGTTCGGGCGCTTCTTCTCGTTCAGCCGGACGAACGTCCCCGCCTGCACCATCTGATCGCACAGCCGGTCGTACTCCTCCTGACTGCCGTCCACCCACACCACCCGGTCCGGCTTGCACAGGGCCGCCATCTCGCTCACCCACGAGGTCAGTTTCGCGTTGCGGGTCGGGGCTTTCATCTCCAGCGTTTGGGTGCTCACGGGGTCTGCTTTCGTGGTTCACCCGGAGCCTTTCGGCCGTCCGGGCAGGGGTTCTTGGGTGTGGCCGATCCTTCCGACACGCCCCGAAATCACGGGTGAGATGCTACCCGTCCATCGCCGCGAAAGGGGCCCCAAGGCCCTGCAACCGGTCGCAATCGCGCTGGGGTTTCGGGGTAGTTTCAATCGAGACTGACGAACCCCGGGGCACCGGACATGAACCAAACAATGCACCTGCGCGATCGGAACAGGCTCCGGTCCTCCGCGCCGGAACCTTGCTTGAGGCCCCGGGCTCACGCCGACGCGCGCTCGCGCGTCTCGCCGGCGCTGCCCCGGGGGCCGGGCGTGGCCGGGGTGGTTCGCTCCGCGTCGGACGCCGAGCGTGCCGCTCACCGCCGAGCGCGGAAGAACGCCCGCAGCCGTTCCGCGCTGCGCTGCGCCAGCAGCCCGCCGATGGGCCTCACGCGGTGATTCAGGCGCGGGTCTTCGGTCAGGCGCATCAGCGAGCCCGTGCAGCCCGCCTTCGGGTCTGCCGCGCCGAACACCACGCGACCCACCCGCGCGTTCACGATGGCCCCGGCACACATGGCGCAGGGTTCCAGCGTGACCGCCAGCGTGCAGCCGCTCAGCCGCCAATCGCCCAGCCGCCGCGCCGCGGACCGGATCGCCACCACCTCGGCGTGGCCCGTCGGGTCGCCCTCGGCCTCGCGCGTGTTCCATCCCTCGCCCAGCACCGCGCCGGTGGCGGAGTCAAACACCACCGCGCCCACCGGCACATCGCCCGCCTCCGCCGCCCGGTCCGCGAGCGCCAGGGCCCGCTGCATCATGGCGTGATCGAACGTGCCAACGCCGACGGGCGCTGGCGCCCTCAG
>CAZDYM010000359.1:0-2737 GCA_964509325.1 uncultured Phycisphaeraceae bacterium | reverse complement strand
CGGCAAGGAAACCCGCGGCGGTCGCGGCGGCCGCGGCGGTGATCGCGCCGGCCGCGGACGAGGACCCGCCTCCACCGACGCGCCCGCCACCGAGTCCGGCGCCGACTCCGCCGCCTCCTAACGTGGTTTCCGACTCACTCCCCCACTCCGACTCCCGATTCCCGCCCTCTCTTCCCGAGCCCCCGCCATGATGATCCACGAAGTCACCGCCCTCACCGGCAAGTACAAGGCCCGCAAGCGCATCGGCCGCGGCGAAGGCTCGGGCCACGGCAAGACCGCCGGCATGGGGCACAAGGGTGCCTCCACCCGCTCGGGCTACGCCGCCAAGCGCGCCTTCGAAGGCGGGCAGATGCCCTTCTTCCGCCGACTCATGAAGATGGGCTTCACCAACGCCACCTTCACCACCCAGTTCTGGGCCGTGAACCTCGGCGACATCCTCGCCCACCCCATGTTCGCCAAGGGCGGCAAGGTCAACGCCCAACGACTCATCGAGGCCGGCCTCGTCCGCGACACCAAGCGCCCCCTCAAGGTCCTGGGCGATCTCAAGAAACTCGGCGGCAAGGGCCTCACCGTCAAACTCGACATCGACGCCGAACGCGTCACCGATTCGGTCCGCAAGGCCGTCACCGCCGCCGGCGGGACCGTCACCGAAACCGGCACCCGCCGCGACCGCGTCCGAGGCATCGACCGCAACTCCGACGACCGCCGCCCCAAGAACCTCACCAAGAAGCCCAAGCTCCGCGCCGCCAAGAAGTTTGACAAGCCGCAGGCCGGCGCAGCCGGGGCCGCCAAGAAGGGCAAACCGGAGGGCGAAGCCCCCGCCGACGCCGCCCCCAAGGCCGAAAAACCCAAGAAGAGCGCCGACAAGCAGGCCTAAACTCCCACCCCGTCCCCCCACTCGATTCCGCCGGCACGCCCACCATCCCGGCCGGCCCCGCGGCCGCGGGCCTGGCTCTCACGGACGTCGGCAGCGGTGGGGGAGCAGGAACGCCGCCGACGGATCGGGGGCGTCAGTTCGATCCCGCCGCCCGGCTCCCCGCCGAAGCGGTTGCCCGATAGGCCCCGCCCCTCGGCGGGGTGCGAGTCCACTCGATGCTCCAGGCTTTCGCCAACGTCTTCCGGATCAAGGAACTCCGCAACCGCCTGCTGTTCACCATCGCCATGCTGGCGGTGTACCGCATCGGCTTCTGGATCCCCATTCCCGGCGTCAACCAGGCCCAACTGGTCGAGTTCTTCAAGCAGCAGTCCGAGGCCGGCACCGCCCTCTCACGCATCGGCCAGTTCATGTCCGTCTTCTCGGGCGGCTCCTTCAGCCAGTCCACGATCTTCGGCCTGGGCATCATGCCCTACATCTCCGCCGGCATCATCTTCCAGCTCCTCGCCGCCGCCTGGACCCCGCTCAAGAAGAAGATGGAGGAAGGCCCCACCGGCCGCCAGCAGATCCAGGAATGGACCCGCTACGCCACCGTCGGGCTGTGCATCCTGCAGGCCATCGGCTGGCTCACCTTCATCACCCGCTCGGGCCTGGTCTACCCCAACTGGGCCAACAACCCGCTTTGGTGGGCCATGGCCGTCACCGCCATGACCGCCGGCTGCGTCTTCCTCATGTGGCTCGGCGAGCAGATCGACAAGCACGGCATTGGCAACGGCGTCTCGCTCATCATCACCGCCGGCATCCTCGCCGCCATGCCCAACGCCGTCGGATGGGTCGTCAGCAACAGCCCCATCCGCGAACTCGGCTTCATCCAGCCCTTCTTCGGCACCCCGCCCACCGGCGACCCCCAGCTCTCTTGGATGGGCGTCCTGGCCATCGTCGCCGGATTCGTCTTCGTCACCGCCGGCGCCGTCCTCATCACCGTCGCCCAGCGACGCATCCCCATCCAGCAGGCCAAGCACACCCGTGGACGCAAGGTCTTCGGCGGGCAGCGCTCCTTCCTCCCTCTCCGCATCAACCACGGCGGCGTGATGCCCGTCATCTTCGCCTCCTCGCTCATGATCTTCCCCAGCGTCATCTTCGCCTCGCTCCAGAACCCCAACGCCGACCCCAACCACTGGTGGTCCCGCACCGCCTCGTTCCTCGCCGACAACTTCGCCCAGGGCATGTTCCTCTTCGTCCTCTTCGAGATCATCCTCATCTACTTCTTCTCCTACTTCTGGAACACCGTCCAGTTCAACCCCGAGGACATGTCCAAGCAACTCCGCGACCACGGCAGTTTCATCCCCGGCCTCCGACCCGGTCCACGCACCGCCGAGTATCTCGAGACCGTCATGGAGCGCGTCACCTACGTCGGCGCCGGATTCCTCGCCATCATCGCCCTGCTCCCCACCGTCATCGCCAACAACATGGCCATCCCCTTCAACGTCTCGCAGTTCCTCGGCGGCACCGGGCTGCTCATCTGCGTCTCCGTCGGCCTCGACCTCATCCAACGCATCGAGGCCAACCTCCTCATGCGCAACTACTCCGGCTTCCTCGGCGGCGCCGAGCACGGCGGCAAGGGACCCAGAATCCGCGGCCGCCTCGCCTGAGCCCGTCCAACGCCCACGGCATCCCCGCGGCTCTGGTCCTCCCGCAGGCCAGAGTCGTTTTTATTCACCCCTCTTGAACCCGACTTCGACCACGACCCAACCCCCCCCGACCCTCGCCCCTTGCTCCAACTCTCCACCTTCAACACCCGCGCCCCGCGCGACATCGACGCCATCCGCCGCGCCGCCCGCGTCGCCGCCGACTGCCTCCGCG
>CAZDYM010000358.1:0-2741 GCA_964509325.1 uncultured Phycisphaeraceae bacterium | reverse complement strand
GCTCGCGGCGCTGCCCGCCGCCCGCCGTCGCCGCTGAGGCCCACGCCGCGCCGAGACCGAAACCCACCCCCGGGCTCGTCTCCCGAACCGCGCCGCCCCGGCCCTCGACGCCGGGGCGTTTTCTTCGCCCATAGGAACCCTTCGATGGCCGCTCCGCCGTCGGTCTGGGCGGTCCAAAAACCACGCAGGGTGTGTCGTCGGAGGGCCCGTTCGACGCGCCGGCGATGGTGCCGCGCGCCCGTTCTCCAGCACCCTCGAATCAAGGATCGCCGATGACTCGATTGTCCCCCACACGCCACGCCGCCCCGCTGCTGCTGCTTGTCGCCGCTGCCTCCGTTCGCGCCGAAACCGCCATCTTCGAGGACACCTTCGACCAGGAGAACGCCGGCCTCCCGACGTCCAACTACTCCGCTTTCGCCAACTGGACCGTCACCGGCGGCACCGTCGACCTTCTCGGCCCCGGCTTCTTCGACGTGCTCCCGGGCAACGGGCTGTACGTCGACCTCGACGGGTCGTTCTTCAACGCAGGACTGATGACCTCGCGCACCCTCGCGCTGGTCCCCGGGGACTACCGCCTCGAGTTCATGCTGGCCGGCAACCAGCGCAACGCACCGGACGACCTCGTCAGCGTCTCGTTCGCGGGGTGGTCGGGCTCGTACACCCTTCCGTCCGCGCAGCCGTTCACCCTCTACAGCATCGAACTCACCATCGACGTGCCCACCGGGGCCGAGATCCGCTTCGAGAACACCGGCGGCGACAACGTCGGCGCGCTCCTCGATCACGTCCGTGTGATCGCCGTTCCGACCCCCGGCACGGCGGGGGTGGTCGTGGGCGTCTGCTTCGGGCTCGCCCGCCGTCGCCGCTGATCCCGCCGAGAACCAAGGCCTTGTCGCACCCAACCCCGACGCCCACGCGGCTCGGGGTTTTCGTTTGCCCGCGTTCCGCCTCGCGCCCCGCCGAAGTGAACCCCGGAGCGGGTCCACGGCCTGCCCCGGTGCCGGTCGGCGCGAGCCAGCGCAAAAGCACACGCCGCGAGTGGGAACCCGCGGCGTGCGAGAAGAGGATTCACGTCAATCTCTCTGAGGCAGTCGAATCTCGGATGGGTTCAGGCCCGACGACGGCGCAGCGCCGCCAGACCGCCGAGGGCCAGCACGCCCGCGGCGCCCGGGGTCGGCACGGCGGTGAAGTCGCGCAGCACCACGCTCCCGTCGCCCACGCCGCCGATCAGCGTCGCGGCGCCGGTCGCGAGGTTCAGGCTGTAGAACGAGCTGAAGCCGGTGGAGGGGTTGGTGAGCGAAACGAACGCGTTGCCGGTGGGCCCGAAGATGTCGAGGCCGACGAGGTCGCTGGTGGAGAACCCGAGCGAGCCGACGACGGTGGACACGCCCGCGTTGAACGAGGCGTTGCCGCCCGCCTGGGTGCCGATCTCGATCAGCGCGCCCAGGGCCGAGTCGATCGCGTACTCACGCACCGAGCCCGCCGGCACGCCCGCGAGGCTGTTGGTGTACGCCACCGCGACCGCGCGGGGAATCCCGCCCGAGGCGTACGAGAGGTTGGTGTCCACGCCCGCCGACGCACCGTTGGTCGGGTTCAGGCGGCGGTTCCCGCCCAGGCTGTTCACCACGCGCACGCGGTCCACGGTGGGGTTGAAGTCGATCCCGTACTCCGCCGCGTCGAGCGCGGGCGTGAACGCCGGGCCCAGCGCGGTCGCCGCCCCGGTCAGGGTGTTGATCGCGTACAGCCGGTTCGAGGAGCCCATCCCGATGACCTGCCCCGTCGCCGGGCGCAGGTCGATCCCCAGCAGCGTCTCGTTCGGCTGCAGGCCCGACACCGCGACGGTGCTGCCGATCACGTTCGGCGTCGCCGAATCAAACGACACCAGCATGTTGCCCGCGGTCAGCCCGATGATCGCCTCGGCGTTCGCAACGCCCGCCAGCGCCAGCACCGAAACAACGCTCAACGCAGTGGTCTTCATTTCTCATTTCTCCTCAAAGTGCGAGTTCGCGCTCGACCCGCGAGCGCCGGTGGAAGGAAACAACGACAAACCCAGCGCCGGCACGCGCGGGCACACCGCCCGTCGCGTCGGCGTCGGACCGACAGCAGCACACGAACCACTCGCGGGCCTCCCGCCGGCGCCCTCCTCGGGAGGCCGCCGACCAGAGCCCCGAAACGACTCGTGCAGCAGGCTTCCGGGCCCCCTCGGCCCAGGGTTTTTGGAATCACCCCCTTGTTCCACCCACTTTCCTCGGTGTCTCACAGCAGAGAAACCGGGTCCACGTCCACCGCCGTGTGCTCGTCCGACTTCACCAACCCCCGGTTCCGCAGGGCCGTCAGGGCCGCTTGCACCAGCACCGCGCTGGGCGCGAGCACCTCCACCGCAAACCGGTACAACCCGGCAACCCGCGAGATCGGGCACGGCATGGGCCCTTTGACCCGAACACCACCCGATCCAGTGTCCCCGCCTGTTTCCGCCCACTCCCGCAGCGCCGCCGCGATCACCCCCGCCGACGCCTCGGCCTTCGCCGCGTCTTCATCCCGGCACACCACACGGGCCATCCGCCCCGCCGGCGGCAAGCCCGCCCCCCGGCGCAGGCCCAGTTCCCTGTCCGCGAACGTCCGGTAATCATGCCGCGCCGCCGCCAGGATGCTCGGCTCGTGCGGGCTGAACGTCTGCACGATCACCCGGTCGAGCCCGCCGGACCCGACCCCGCTCGGCGCGGCGCCGTCCCGGGCACCGCGGC
>CAZDYM010000357.1:0-2744 GCA_964509325.1 uncultured Phycisphaeraceae bacterium | reverse complement strand
CCCCCGAGATCGGCCCCCCGGCGTCCCCCTGCCCGGTCGCCCCCCCCATTACCACACACCCGTTCCGCGAACGCCCACCGCCCCCGTCAATCGTGAACCAGTCAATCGCCACCTGCGCCCAAGCCGTCGCCGCGCCCCACCACGCCGCCGTCGAAACCGACCAAACGGTCACAGCGCCGACGGGCAACCTTCGAATGTCTCTGCGAGCGAGCGGGTGCATGGTCTTGGCGTCCTGATGGTGAGTGGCCCCGCACAAGTATGCCACCGACCGGGCGGCCCCTTGCAGAATCGTGCCCGAAACTCAAAAAGTTCGTCGATTCGCCACCCGACGCCGGGTGCGGAAGTCCCCGCACCCCTCCACACATGCGACCCGGGCACGCCCGCTCATCGCTCATCGAAATCCCGAGCCACATCACCGCCTGCACCCTCTCGAACCCGCCATCCGCCGCCCGCGCGTTCGACAGCCCCGTGCAAGGCCCGGATTGACGCTTCCAACGCGGGCGCGTAC
The DNA here is from genome assembly GCA_964509325.1 of uncultured Phycisphaeraceae bacterium. GTDB lineage: Bacteria > Planctomycetota > Phycisphaerae > Phycisphaerales > UBA1924 > JAFLCM01. The sequence continues at coordinate 2,236 of CAZDYM010000357.1, read as the reverse complement.
CGTTCCACTCATTCCCGACTGCCCTGCACGGTCACCAAAGCCGGACCGCGCGGCACGCCGTCCGGTGAGTGTTTGGTGATGGTGGCTATAGCTCAGTTGGTTAGAGCGCCGGGTTGTGATCTCGGAGGTCGCGGGTTCGAGTCCCGTTAGCCACCCTTTGGTTGATGCCGGACGCAAGGCCGGCGGCGCGAGCCTGAACATTCCCGCCAAGGCCGAGGGTCGCGCGACAACCTTCATTCACTTCGCGACCGACTCCCGGCTGGCTGGGCCGTCAAGCCGCACAATTGCGGCCGTCGAGTCGGCGAACGAGAGCCCGAGCCGGATTTGTGGCGTCGCGGAGTCGATCCGGTCGCATTCCACGCCCGGGTGCCAGCCGACCTCATTTCGGATTGTGGCCCGCCGCCAAGGCCTGAACGCCCTCGGTGACGCTCGAAGCGAAACGAACAAGCCCCGGCCTCGGGGCCGGGGCTCTTTCATGGGATCCATCCGCCGCGATCACATAGCCGCGCGGCGACTCAATCGACGGTTTGCACTGTGCTCGTGCCACCCGTGCTGCCACCGCGTACCCGATCAATCGTGCTGAAAATGTCGGCAACCAGTTTGTTGATCTGCCCGCTGGCCGTGCCGCTGTTGACGAGCGTCTGCGGCACAAACTCGGCGTGCCCGTCACTGAACACCCAGTTCCCGCCGCTCCTGCCGTGGTTGTCGGAGTCGTCGTAGCCGGGGCCGCCCTTGGCCAGCGTCCGCTGCGAACGCAGCGTCTGCGTCCAATCCGTCACCGCTCCGCCCGTGGTCCCGGCGGTGTCGGTCAGGGCACCCCAGTCGCACCCGTTGGTTTCATCCCCGAACAGCGCCACCGAGGCGCTCTCGCTGCTGCGAAGGCCCGCGATATAGAGATACGAAATGTTGTACCACACCACGTTCGCTGGGATGAACCCCATCGCGTTGGTGATCACTGTTTCCTGACCGGAAGTCCGCAGCTTCGAGCCGATCTTGACCGGCTGGGCCGCCGGGAACGAGTTCCCGTTCTCGCCCCCGTCGAGCTTGTCGCTGGGGCACTGCAGCACCTCGTAGTCGCCGGTGTTCTCCATGTACTTCGCCATCAACGGAACGCTGGGCGTGCCGGGGTTGCTCCAGTTGCCCCCTTTGTTGACGTTGTAGAACCCCGCCTGGTAGTTGCGGGCCCCGTACCGCGAGGGCGTCGTCGGCGAATCGTCGTTCAACTGGCGCAGGTTGAAGAACCCCGCAAGCCCCCCGTAAATCGCCTGGTTCTTGAACACGAACGCTTCAGGCGTTTCGCCCGTACCCCGAGTCCCCTTCGGGGGCACCACCGGGTACGCGTTGTTCGAGTCCTCCGCGTAATACGTGAAGAACGTCCCGACCTGCTTCAGGTTCCCCAGACACCCCGACACCCGAGCCGCCTCGCGCGCCTTGCCCAGCGCCGGGAGCAAGAGCCCGATCAGCAGCGCGATCACCGCGACCACCACCAGCAACTCAACCAGCGTGAAACCGCGCCGAACCGACGCGAACATGCCGTTCGAATCCATGCGCTTCCGAGCCATACGCAACCTCACAGAGAAGAGCGGCGGACCTCGATGCCCACGAGAACGAGCCGGCCGGGGTCCGAGAAGCCGGTGGTGCCGACGCGATCCAAAACCCGAACACGTCCTTCAACCAATCAACCATCGGAACATCCGCGGCGACTGGTAAAATGTTTTACCTAGCCAAACTGTACCGCCCCCAGCGCCAAACGCAAGCCGCTCCTCCATGAATTCTTGACAAACCCCCCACCCTCCTAAATCCAGCCGGAGCGGGCGGATACGCACATTTCCGGGACATGTCCCGGGATCGGAACGTTCGCCTTGTTTCCGCCTCGTCATGCGGTAAAATGTTTTACTGGCCCGCTCCCGCCTCCCTTAAGGTACACCGGTAAACCCGGACGCTCTCCCTCTACCAGCACCACTCCATCCCAACCCCTCCACACACCCACGCAGAGGACGCGAACCCCATGGACGCACACAGCCCGCCCATCGGCTCCCCCAACGGGTCCGCTCACGCCGCCCACGCCTCCAAGCACTCGGCCCCCGCGCGGGTCGTGGTCCGCCCTGTGGCCGCCGAGTCGGCGTCGTCCTCGCTGCCCCGCCGCGCCGGCCCGACGCCCAAGCCCGTGCTCGTCGCGGCGTCTTCCGCGAGCGCCTCCGCCGTCCGCGCCCCCGTCAAGCCCCCGCGCGCCAGC
>CAZDYM010000356.1:0-2748 GCA_964509325.1 uncultured Phycisphaeraceae bacterium | reverse complement strand
AGATCACCATCGCCACCGGGCGGGCGCCGCTCGCGCTCGCCGCGGGGAGGTTCCGCGGCCCGAGCGCTCCGGTGGATCTCGCCGCCGCGTGCGCCGCCGACAACCAGGTCCGCGTGCACCGGGGCACGGGAGGGCCCGTGCCGTCGTTCCCCGCGTTCACCAACGTTCCCAGCGGGGGCATGCGCCCGGTCGCCCTCCGTGCCGCGGACCTCGACAACGACGCGGACATTGACCTGGCGCTCGCCAGCTTCGGCGACATCAACCCACCCCCCGAAGTCCAGCTGCCGGACCGCGGCAACGCTCGGGTGCTGGTCAACGACGGCGCCGGCACGCTCACGCTCGGCCCGGCGCTCTCCACCGGCTGGTACCCGCGATCGCTCGCGCTGCTCGACTACAACGCCGACGGATTTGCCGACATCGTCACGGCGGATTCGGGCACCAACGAGATCAGCACGTTCGCTTCGCGGCCTCCTCAGGGCGGCAGCCCGGTCTACCAGCCGCCCGTCCGCTATCCGATCCGTGAAGCACCCATCGACGTCGAGCCGGGCGGCCTCGACAACCCCAAGGACCCCAACGACCTGACCGTGATCGCCGGAGGCGGCGCCGGCGGGCAAGCGGCGGCGCTGTTCGTTTTCCTCCACAGCGATCCGGGCGGCTCGGGCGCCGCCCCGTTTCTCCCACCCGCCGAGATCCCGCTCCCGGGCGAGCCTCTGGACTTCGCCCCGCTCGACCTCGACGATGACGACACGGACCTCGCCGTGCTGCTGAAGACGACGCCCTCGGCCCCGCCGCGGGCGCGCGTGCTGCGGAACGACTCGTCCGCCGCCCCCGGCACCGGGGTCGTGCTCACGCTCGATCCCGACCCGGCGTCGGACGCGCCCGCCGAGCTGGTTCTCGCGGGTGACGTGGACGCCGACGGGCGCGACGACCTGGTGCTCATCGGCCCCGCGATCGTCGCCGGCACGGCGCTGTCCGCGGGCGAGGGAACGTCGAGGGTCAGCGTCGCGCGGGCCGCGCCGCCGTGCCCCGCGGACCTCGACCAGGACGGTGCCGTCGCGGCGTCCGATCTGGCTCTTTTGCTCGCGGCCTACGCTCGACCGGCGTCCGAGTCGCCCGCGTCCCGGACCGCCGACCTGAACGCCGACGGCGTTGTCGACACCCGCGACCTGGTCCGGCTGCTCGCCCGATTCGGCGCCGCCTGCGGTTGAGTCGGACCGGCCCACGAAAACAGGCCGAGGGCGGATCGCCCTCGGCCCGCGCACTCAGAGAGAGTCCGGCGCTGCCTCGGTCAGTTGATCTCCTCGACGTTCACGAACGTGCCGAAGCCCGAGGCCTTGTCGATGCCCGCGCCGCCGTCGAGCAGCGGCTGGCAGAGGATGGGGCCGTCGACGAACATCTTGAGTTCGTCGTTCCCGTCACCGCCCAGCTGGGTGGGAGCGCCCGAGACCGCGCCCTTGAAGAACATGTCGGTGAGGTCGTTGCCGGTGCCGCCGTCGAGCAGCAGGTCGACCACGCCGTCGGCCTCCTGCTTGTAGGTGACGGTGTCGAAGCCGCCGCCGCCGAACACCGAGCCGATCACGGCCCAGGTGGAGCCCGGCGCGATGATCTCGGTGTTGAACGCGTCGTTCCCGTTGCCCATGGTGTAGTTGTACAACGACGAGCCGGTGGTGGGGACCAGGCTGGTGATGAACAGGTTCGCCAGGTCGGCGTTCCCGCCGAGGTTCCCCAGGATGTTGGTGCTGACGCTGGCCGCGGCGGAGGTCGAGAGCACCTCCAGCTTGTCCTGCCCGCTGCCGCTGCTCTGCACCAGGTTGATGCCCAGGAAGTCGCTGAGCTCGGGGGAGTTGATGCTGACGATGGTCTCGTTGTTGCCGTTGCCCTGGTTGGTCAGCCAGTTGGTGTTGAAGGAGGCGGCGCGGGACTCGACGTTGAAGGTCACCACGTCGTTGCCGCCGAGGCCGGCGACCTGCACCGAGGTGTTGACGGACTCGGTGGTGGTCGGGATGTCGTAGGTGAACTTGACGTCGGAGTTGCCCGCGCCGGTGTTCACCCAGATGTTCGGGACGACGGCGGAGTTGATGCGGAACTCGACGAAATCCTGCGCGTTCCCGGTGACCAGGCGGATGTCGGTGATCCCCGTGTAGTTGCCGCCGTTGGGCAGCCCGCCGATGCCGCTCACCTGCACCTGCCCGGGCAGCGGCCCGACGGTGATCTCGATCTGCTGCTGGCCGACGGTGGCGGAGAGTTCGAGCAGCCCGGGGTTCTGGATCTGCTGCATGATCTGGTCGATCCCGCGGGTGCGTCCGGTCTGCGCCGAGGCGGTGCCGGAAACGGCCACGAGGGCGGCGACGGTCGTGAAAGCGATGCGGCGGTTCATGGTCTGGTACTCCGTGATCTGGTGTGTGCCCCGCCCGAACCGGTTCACTCGAACCGTTCGGCGTTGCAACCGTCAAGAGCCGCGCCGCCGCACGCTGATACACCCTTTTCGCTCCATTTCGCGCTCCGCGCTCAAGTCCCCCGCTATCCTCCGCCTGTGAACGAACGGATCGATTCACTCGTCGAGCGCTGCATCAAGGGAGACCAGGCCGCCTGGTCCGCCCTCGTCGATCAGTACGCCGGCCTCGTCTACGCCGTGGCGCGCCGCTGCGGCCTGCGCGAGGACCAGTGCGACGATGTGGCGCAGTCGGTGTTCTCGGCGCTGGTGCGACGCCTCGCGTCCATCAACGACCGCGGCGCGCTGGCCGGGTG
>CAZDYM010000355.1:0-2761 GCA_964509325.1 uncultured Phycisphaeraceae bacterium | reverse complement strand
ATCTTGCCGGCGGCAGCCAGCCCGGCGGCCACGGAGATCATGTTCTGCTCGGCGATCTTGCACTCGAGGAATCGGTTCTTCAGCGCGGTGTCCTTGGCGAACATCTCGGCGAAGGTCGAGTTCGACACGTCGGCGTCGAGCGCGACGACCCGGTCGTTGAGTTGGCCCAGCGCCTGGAGCGCCACGCCGTAGGCCTTGCGCGTGGCGAAGCGCCCGGTGTGGACGACGCTCTCCATGTCGCGCTTCTTCATGGTGACGCTGAAGGGCGGGAGGTCTCCCAGGGGCGTGCTCGGGGCCTTGGCCTCGCCGGGCGGCTCGATCGTGAACGCGTCGGTGCTGGTGAGGCTGCTGGTGAGTTCGCCGCGGCGTTCGTTGAGTTCGTTCAGCACCTTGGCGAGCTGCTGGCCCTCGGCGGGCTTGCCGTGCCAGTTGCCGTTGAGCAGCGTGGGCGAGCCCCAGCCCTTCTGCGTCTTGGCGATGACGGCCATCGGCGTGCCGGAGGAGGAGGCGGCGGCTTTGGCGAAATCGTCGAAGGCGAGTTTGATCTGCTGCGGGTTGTGCCCGTCGATGACGCGGACGTTGAAGCCGAACGCCTCGAGTTTGGCCTTCAACGTGTCGGGCGACTGCTGCGGGCTGACCTTGCCGGCCTGGCCCCACTCGTTGCAGTTGAAGATGGGCAGGACGTTGGTGAGCTTGCGGTCGATGATGTAATCGAGCGCCTCGGCGACCTGGCCCTCGCGGGCCTCCCCGTCGCCGATGATGCAGTAGACGCGCTTGTCGTAGCCGTCGAGGCGGGCGGCCTCGGCCAGGCCGGCGGCGACGCTCAGGCCCTGGCCCAACGAGCCGGTGGCGGCGTCAAACAGCGGGAAGCCCTCGACGGGGTTGGGGTGCCCGTCCAGAACCGAGTCGATGGCGCGAAGGGTCTTCACGTCGTCCATCGTCAGGGCGCGCCGGTTGGCGGGGTCCTTGCCCACGCTTACGCCCAGCTTGATGGCGGCGGCGTACACGACCGGGACGGCGTGGCCCTCGCTCAACACCAGGCGGTCACTCGTGGGGTAGTCCGGCTGCTCGGGGCTCCAGCGCATCGAGTGGAAGAACAGCACCGTGACCAGGTGCCCGATGCTGAGCGACGACGACGGGTGACCGGCGCCCGCGGCGGCGCACATCTCGACGGTCATGCGGTCCAGCTCAATGGCCTGGGCATGGATGGCGGCTTCGAATGACATGGCGTCGTGGTCCTTTCAAAGTGCGCCGGCGACGGGAACGGAGCGGCCAGCGGGTGGTTCGGTCGATGCGGGCTCGGAGACGGCGGGGGCCGAACACCGAACAAAATATGAACTTACGTCGGTAGGGGCGCATGACGTCCCGAGCCGACGGCGGGGTCAGTATTGCAGGGCCGAGGCCCGAGAACAACCCTTGGCGCGCGGTTCGAACGGTGATTGTTCATGTTGGCCCGTGGATTGCTTGTGTATTGTGCGGGATTCGGGGCGGGCGGGGGTCCACGGGTACACTTGCGGGGACTCGCCGGGAGGCCAGTGGTTCGCGGTCCGGGGGTGGTGAAGCGTGCGGCGGTCGAGGCGCGGTGGTTCTCCCGGTTTCCCGGAGTGTGTGCATGAAAGTCATCTGCGAACGTGGGGCGTTGCTCGAGGCGGTGAACATCGTGGGCGCGACGGCGTCGGCGCGCAGCCCCAAGCCGCAACTGACGTGCGTGAAGTTCAGCGCCAAGCGTTCGGGCAAGGGCGGCGCGGGGACGGTGACGCTGAGCGCCACCGACGGCGAGGTTTCGATCCGCATGGGGACGGGGCGCGTGGAGGTGAAGGAAGACGGGGAGGTGCTGATCCCGGCGGACAAGTTCCGGGCCATCGTCTCGGCGCAGGACAACGAGCCGACGCTGACGGTCGAGGCCGAGGGGGACGTGTGCACCATCCGCGGCGCGGACGCGAAGTTCAAGGTGTTCGGGTTCGGGGCCGACGAGTTCCCGGCGATGGCCGATTTCCCGGCGGACAACGCGGGGGTGCTGAGCGTGTCGTCCGACGCGCTGGCGCAGCTCATCGGGCGGACGATCTTCTCGACGAGCAAGGAAACCTCCCGCTACGCGATCAACGGGGTGCTGCTGAAGCGGAGCGGGAAGAAGGTCGAGATGGTGGCGACCGACGGGCGGCGTTTGGCGCTGGCGCGGGCGTCGCTCGAAGCGGCCCCGGCGGGGAACGACGCGGTCTCCTGCATCATCCCGACCAAGGCGCTCAGCATCGTTCAGCGGCTGCTGCCGCAGGGCGAGTCGTCGGCGCCGGTGAGGATCGCACTGACGGACAACCAGGTGCTCTTCCTGCTCCCCGACGGGGAGAACGGGTCGGGCCCGGGCACGCTGCTGACGAGCAACCTGGTGGAGGGCACCTTCCCCCCGTACGAGGACGTGATCCCCAAGGACCAGGACAAGCGGGCCACCTTCGACGTGGAGGTGCTGGGCAGCGCGGTGAAGCGCGCGGCCCTGCTGACGAACGAGGAATCGCGCGGGGTGCGGATGTCGTTCACGGGCAACGCGGACAGCAAGTCGCGCGGTCTGAAGATCTGGAGCCGCGCGGCGGAGATGGGCGAGGCGGAGGTCGAGTGCGAGATGGAGGGGTACGAGGGGGCGGAGATCGAGATCGCGTTCAACCCCCTGTTCATCACCGACGCGCTGAAGGTGATCGACAGCGAGCAGGTGATCGTGGAGTTGAAGGCCCCGAACAAGCCGGGGCTGATCCGCAGCGGGCCGGACTTC
>CAZDYM010000354.1:0-2763 GCA_964509325.1 uncultured Phycisphaeraceae bacterium | reverse complement strand
TGGCGTGCATGCCCGGATCAGGGCCCGAACCCGCAGGCACGCATGATCGGCGGCGTTCGGCGCGGGATCGTCGGGCGCAAATGGATTGTCCTCGGGAGCACTCGAGCCGGGTCGCGTCTGCCGCGAGGAACGGTCGTTGACGGGCGGCGCTCCGCGGGGTGCGAGGCCTGTCGTTTGTCGGCGTGTTTCGCCGATACACCGCCCATGTTCGCGAGCACCGATCCCAGCGTGAGGCTCCCGGCAGACCCGGGCCCGACGGCGGGCGTTGGTCCGACGGGCGTTCCGATTCCTGCGCGGGTCGGGGCCCTTCTTCAGGCGGCGATGACCGCGACGGGTCAGAGCCGCTGGGCGGACGCGCTGGAACTCACCGCCGCCGCGGCGGTGCAGGACATCCAGCACGAGGGGATGACGATGCTCGCGTCCGCGTCCGGGGCGGGGGTGCTGTGCGATCTGTACGCGAGCATTCTCAACGGGGTTGACTGGGCGCGGAGCGGGGAACCCATCGCGGCGGACGCGAGCCGGGATCAACCGTCGCCGCTGCGTGTGCTGTATGTCCACCCCGGTTTGAGCCCGGGCCAGGCGGCGACGGATCGGCTGCTGAACGTGGTGGAGCGGCACGCCGTCCGGCGCACGGTGACGCCGATGGTGGTTCTGACCGAGGAGTTCACGGCGCGGGTGCCGCGTTCGCGGGTCCTGCACTGGCCGGACGTGCCTTCTCGGGAGTCCGGCTCCGCGTTGGAGCGCCTGCGCCGCGCGGGCGCCGCGCCGTTCATCACGCCGACGCTGGGGACCATTCTGGATTCGGCGCTCGCGGCGGTGGAGGCGGCGCGGGCGCTCCGCCCCGATGTCGCGGTGTTCATCGCCAGCGCCGCCTGCCCGGTGCAGGCGTGCATGGCGACGCGGCGCGTGGCACCCGTGCAGATCAACCAGAACATCGGCTCGCCGCTGCTGGTCCGGGGCGTCGACGCGGTGATCTACCGGAACCCGGCCGTGTTGCGCGCCGACGCGTCGGAACTCGAAAGGCGCGGCATCGAGTGCATCGACCTGCCCGCCGCGGGGACGGACCTGGACGCCGCCGACGCGGCCCGGCCGATCGATCGGCGGTCGCTCGGCGTGCCGGCGGACGCCGTGCTGTTCGTCACGGCAGGGAACAAGGTCCCCGAGCGGCTGCTCATGGGAACTTTCGGAGCGGACCTCGCGGCGTTCCTTAAGCGGCACCCGAAGGCGTGGTGGATGGCCATCGGGCCCGGGGACTTCACGCGCGCGCTCGTCCCGTTCGTGCGTGAGGGCACACGCAAACGCGTCGTGCTCGCCGGGCCTCAGGCGGACATCCGCCCGCACCTCAAGGCCGCCGACGTGTACCTGAACGAGTACCCGGAGGGCGGGTCGAACACGGTGCTGGAGTCGATGGCGTGCGGGGTGCCGGTGCTGGCGGCGACGCCCGATCCGGGGCCGGTGGTGTCGCACTGCGCGGGGATCGGAGCGTCGATCGTGGGTGAGGGCGCGGTATCGAGGGGCGACTACTGGACGGTTGCTTCCAAGTGGTGCGCCGATCGGGCGTCGCGCCTCGGGGCGTCGGCCCGCGCGCTGGAGAAGGCCCGCGCCCGCTTCGGGTTCGCGGTCTTGGCCGAGCAGTACGAGTCCCTGTACCTGCGTCTGGCCGCCCGCGGCGCCGGGCGGGGACGACCGGAGCACACCCACGCCGCGGCATGATCGAACTCATCCACGAACTCGACTTCGAGAACCGGAACGTCCGCACCGTGCACGCGGATGAGGTCGCGGCTTCGATGCAGGCGGGCGGGTTCATCTGGCTCGACCTGACCTGCGCCCACGCGCGCCAGACCGAGCGGTACCTGGCGGCGATGTTCCCTTCGATCGCGCCGGTCGTCGAGGAACTGATCGATGACACGCCCGACACCGGCTACACGCCCTTCCCCGACCTGCTGCACATCTACCTCGCGGCGTGCGACCTCGAAGCCCACGGGCCCGAGTTCACCCGCGTGGACTTCATCATGACCGACCGTTTCGCGGCGGTGGTCACGCGCCGCGACACCCGTTTCATGCACAGCCTGCGCCGCGAGTGCCTGCACGATTTCAAGCGCTTCGCCCGCAGCCCCTCGTTCCTGGTGTACGAACTGTTCGACCACCATGTCCGCGCCCTTGAGTGGGTGCAGAACAACTTCCAGCGCCGCGGCGAGGAACTGCACAAGCGGCTGCTGGCGGGGATCAACGACCGCTCGTTCGGCGAGGTCGCGCGCCTGGGGGCGGACCTTCTCCTGCTGCGCCGGCACGCCAGCCCGTGCCGCGCGGTGCTGAACGAGGTCTCGACGCGGCGCTCGCCGTTTGTCTCGCGGGCCACGCAGGAGTTCCTCCGCTCGATGGTCGCGGAGATGGACCGGCTCCTGAACGAGATCAACGTCGACCGGGACATCCTCAACGACGCGGTGGCGAGCGCGGTGAGCCTCATCACCTACCGCACCAACATGTTCATCAACCGGCTGACGGTGGTGTCGTTCGTCTTCCTGCCCCTGACGTTCCTGGTCGGGGTGTACGGGATGAACTTCGAGCACCAGCCCGAGTACAAGTGGCCCTGGGGGTACGCGTTCTTCTGGGGGCTCGCGCTGGCGGTCGCTCTGACGGCGATCGCGATCATCCAGCACGGGAGACGCAGGGCGGCTCGGGCGCTGCGGGCCGGACGGGCGGGACCGGCCGAACCGACGCGCCCGAGCCACGCGCGCCCTCCCCACCCGCGCGGGCACGCTC
>CAZDYM010000353.1:0-2805 GCA_964509325.1 uncultured Phycisphaeraceae bacterium | reverse complement strand
GCGCTCGCGGGCACCGGGGGCTCCGGGGGTTCCGGGGGTTCCGGGGGTTCCGGGGGTTCCGGGGGTTCCGGGGGTTCCGGGGGCGGCGCGGTTGGGCTGCTCGATGATCATGGGCATGGGCTCGGCATTGATCGGAACCGAGTGCGACGCGTTTCGCGGCACCGGGTTGACTTGAAGTCCACCCGGGAGTGGACCCGGAGTCAAGTGGAAGCCGGCACTTTGAGCCGTATGTTGTGAGCGTCACAGGCGCGAGGGGCTCGGGCGGCGTCGCCCGAGCACGGTTCGTTCAACCTCGGCCAAAGTTCATCCCGCGACAATCGCCAGGCCGGCACGGGTCTCGTCCCGTCGCGCGGCGGGGCTGTTCTTCCCCCGCCGCGAGCCGGGCGAAGGGCTCAACAAGGGGCCCCTCAGCCAAGCGACGCGCGACCGACCGCGGGACTCTCGGAGACCACGATGCCGTCACCCGACTCGACCATCTCGTTCTGTGCGCCGGCGGTGCCGGCGCGACGCCGCCCTTCCGGGGGAGCCCGTCCGACTGATCGGAACCGTTCATCGGATCAACCCGTCGCCACGTGGGGGAGCCGGATCGGCGTGTTTCTCTTCGGCGTGGTGAGCTACGCGGTGTTCTTCGCGACGTTCTTGTACGCGTTCGGCTGGGTGGCGGGGCTCTGGGTGCCGACGGCGCTGGACGACCCGCGTGTCGAAAGTGAAGCGATGGCGTGGACCGCTTCGCTGGCGGTCAACCTTGGGCTGCTCGGGCTGTTCGCGGTGCAGCACAGCGTGATGGCGCGCCCGTGGTTCAAGGCGTGGGTGACCCGGTACATCCCCGAGGCGATGGAGCGGAGCGTGTACGTGATGCTGTCGAGCGTGGCGCTGCTGCTGATGTTCTGGCTGTGGCAGCCGCTGGGCGGGTCGGTGTGGCGTGTGGAGCATCCGGTGTGGCGCGGGCTGCTGTGGGGGCTGATGGGCTTCGGCTGGCTGCTGGTGCTGGTGACGACGTTTGTCATCAACCACTTTGACCTCTTCGGTCTGCGGCAGTCGTGGCTGCACCTGCGGGGGAGGCCCTACACCCATCTGAAGTTCCAAACCCCCGGGCCGTACCGCGTGGTGCGGCACCCTCTGTACGTGGGATGGCTGATCGGCTTCTGGGCGACGCCGACGATGACGGCGGCGCACCTGCTGTTCGCGGTGGTCACGACGCTGTACATCCTGATGGCGATCCGCTGGGAAGAGCGCGACCTGGCGGACTTCCACGGCGAGAGCTACCGGCGGTACCAGCGGGAGGTGCCGATGCTGGTGCCACGGGTCGCCGGCAACGGCCTTCGAGATCCGGACGGGACGTGAGCGGCGCGGGCGCGGTTCCTGGTTGTCGAGAGAGGATCGGAGGCGGGGATCCGGAGAGGGCGATTGCGGCCGGCGCGTCGAAGGGCGCGTCGGTCGGTTTGCTTCCCTCGGCGGGTCGGGGGCCGCGCAGCCCGCGACTTTCTTCGCGGGGCCCGGCGGGGACGAGGGCGAGCCGAGACTGTCCGCGGCGCCGTAACCCCGGTACGCTTGGGGCGACCCGGATCGGCAAAGGAGTGCCCATGGCGAAGAAGAGCGGAATCGGCGGCGGGAGCACCATCTCCGAGCGCGTGAAGGAACGCGACCGCGCCACCCTCGGGAAGATCGTCGGCCTCGCGGACGAGGTCAGCAAGCGCGCCTTCGGCGGGAAGGAGCCGGTGGTCTCCATCCCCATGCGCACGAAGTCGAACACCGTCTGGAACCGCAAGCGCGGCATCCTCCAGATGGGCGACGGCGCGGCCGAGCGCCAACTGTTCAATCTGAACCAGGCCAAGCAGTTCATGCAGACGATGCTGCACTCCAGCGGGATCAAGGAACTGATCGTCGCCGAGAAGACCCTCAGCCTCCGCGGCATGTTCTACAAGGGCCTGCACACGGTGGCGGGGACCAAGGAGAAGACCTTCGCCGCGCAGGATGAGAGCGACGGGATCCTCGAGGACCTGGAGGTTTCGCTGGGCGCGCTGCGGGAGGAACTGCACATCTTCGCGAAGAAGGCGGGCACGATGGTCGGGAACATCACCATCGTCGACTCGGGCGACGAGATCGACTGCCGCCGCATGGGCAGCGGGGGGTACGCGATCCCGAGCATCGTCGAGCCGGAGGTGATCCAGTTCAAGAAGTGCGAGGCGAAGTTCGTGCTGCACGTCGAGAAGAACACGGTGTGGAGCCGCTTCAACGAGGACCGGTTCTGGGAGGAGCACAACTGCATCCTGACCGAGGGGGGCGGGCAGCCGCCGCGAGGCGTTCGCCGGTTGCTCAAGAGGCTTAATGAGGAGCTGGGCCTGCCGATCTACTGCCTTCTCGATTGCGACCCGTGGGGGCACTACATCTACAGCGTCATCAAGCAGGGCTCGATCTCGCTGGCCTTTGAGAGCGAGAGGCTGGCGATCCCCGAGGCGAAGTTCATCGGCATCCGCGCCAAGGACTACAAGGAGTGCGCCCTGACCGACGACGTGCAGATCGCGCTGAACGACACGGACATCAAGCGCGCGAGAGAGATCGCGGCGTACCCGTGGTTCGAGGGGCACAAGGGCTGGCAGAAGGAGATCGCCGCGATGCTGGCCAACGGGTTCAAGATGGAAGTGGAATCCCTGATCACGAAGGACATTTCGTATGTCACCGAGACGTACGTCCCGGAGCGGCTGAAGGCGAAGGACTGGTTGGAGTGACCCGGGGCGGCGCGGGGCCGGGCCGTCGAGCCGCCGGCGTGCGCGGCGCCCCCGTCACCTCTCTCCCGCCCGCCCG
>CAZDYM010000352.1:2603-2816 GCA_964509325.1 uncultured Phycisphaeraceae bacterium | reverse complement strand
CCCACCAGCGGTGCGGCACCCAGCACGATGGCGGCCACCAAGAAACAGGCCACGAAGCACCGCAGGGGGCCCAGCGCGAGGCGGACCTCCTCCGTCTGCAAGGCCAGAACCAACCCGTCCCGATCCAACCTGGGGTCGCCCGCGCACAGCCGGTTCCTCCCAACGGCGCGGGAGCCGGGGGAGCCGGGGGAGCCGGGGGAGCCGGGGGAGCCG
>CAZDYM010000352.1:0-2548 GCA_964509325.1 uncultured Phycisphaeraceae bacterium | reverse complement strand
GGCGACGGGGCCGTCCCCGCGGTCGCGCCCGAAGGCGCGGCGGCACCGCACCAGGGGGCGCTGGTGGGCTCGGACCAGCTGGTGAGCATGGACTTCGCGGACCCCATCGACCTGATGGCGTTCGTCGATTTCGTGAGCAAGACCCTCAACATCAACATCATCGGCGACGAGGGGCTGACCGGGCGGCGCGTGGTGTTCAGGGCCCCGGTGAAGATCAAGGCCAGCGAACTGCTGCAACTGCTCTCGCGGCTGATTGAGGATCAGGACTTCATCCTGAGCCAGGACCCGATGGGGTTCTACAGCATCAAGAGCTCGGCGAAGGTGCCGATCGTGCTCGAGGGGGAGGGCGTCGAGTTGCCGACGACGCGGATCATCCCGACGCCCATGGTGCGGCCGAGCATCATGCAGCAGGCGATCCAGGCGGCCATGGGGTCGCAGGGCGGGGCGGGCGGCCCGCGGATCACGGCGGTGGACGACATCGGGGTCCTCATCGTGACCGGTCCCAGCGGTTCGCTGCAGACGGTCGAATCGCTCGCCAGCACGATCCAGGGCGAACTGGGCAAGCAGAAGCTGCACCGCCTGCCGCTGACGAATGTCTCGGCGGATTTCGCGCTGAACCGCATCCTGGTGCTCAACGGCAAGATGGCCCAGGGAGGGGGTGGGGCGGTCATCCCCGGTCAGGGCATCCCGGTGCAGCCGGCCGGGGGCGCGGGCGGCGGCGGGGTCGGCGGGTCGCTGACGCACCTGGATTCCCGGCTGTTCATCGACCCCGGCAACGCGCTCATCTTCCGCGGCACCGACGAGGAGGCGGAGCAGGTGAGGGAGTTGATCGGCGTGATCGACGTCGTCAACACGCTGATGTCACGCCGGTACGACACCGGCTCGACCACCGCGGACGTGGCGTCGGCGGGCGAGCGGCTCGGCCTGGGACCGGTGACGCAGAGCAGCAGCGGGGGCGGCGGCAGCGGCTTCGCGGGCGGGGGCGCGAACTTCCGTTCCGGTCAGTTCGGCGCGGGCCAGTTCGGGGGGCAGGGGGGGCCCGGGTCGGAACTTCCGGGCAGCGGGTTCACGGTCGATGTCGAGCGCGGCTCGCTGATCTATTACGGCACGGAGCGGCAGCACGAAGAGGTGGCCCGTCTGGTGAAGGACTTCGCCGACATGGCCCTGAACGAGGACATCGAGATCCGCGCGTACAAACTGTTCTACGCCAAGGCCGAGAGCGGCGAGGATTCCAAGGGCGTGGCGGAGATTCTGAACGAGTTGCTGGAGAACCCCGCGGACCGCACGGCGCGGTCCGACTTCCTGCCGCGCGGCAACACGTCACGCGGCACCTCCAGCCCGCTGGTCACGCCGGCGCAGCCCGAGCCCTCGGGCGGCGGGGAGGGCGGCGGCTCGGACGAGGGGGCCTCGCTGACGGCGACGAAGAACGACACGATCATCGTGGCCGATTCGTCGCGGAACCAGGTGATCATCAAGGCCCCGGGGCGGCTGCACCGCGAGTTCGCGCGGATCATCAAGAAACTCGACGTGCGCCAGCGCCAGGTCTATGTCGAGGCCAAGATCGTCGCGATGCGGCTCGACAACACCTTCACGTTCCGCTCGGACCTGCAGATCGACGCCGCGGCGTTCCAGTTCCTCTCGAGTTTCGGCATCACCGCGCCGCCGGCGAACACGAACTTCAACACCTTCCGCAACATCCCGCAGCCGGCGCAGGGGGTTTCCGGGGTGACGGCGGCGCTGCTGAACCAGGACAGCGTGCAGGGCGTCATCCAGGCGCTGCAGGTGGTGGGGGATGCGCGGATCGTCTCGACGCCGCGGATCCTCGTGAACGACAACAAGGAGGCGACGCAGGAGAGCACCCGCGAGGAGCCCTTCGCGGCGACCAGCCAGACCGCCGGCAGCCCGACGGTGACGAGCCAGGGCGGCACGGCGTCGGCGGGCACGAAGCTCACCGTCACGCCGGCCATCAGCGAGAACGGCGACATCGTGCTGGATTACGAGATCGAGCTGTCGAACTTCGACCGCTCGGCGTCCGGCGCGAACTCCAACCTCCAGCCGCCCAAGCAGCAGGAGAAGTACAAGAGCTCGGTGACGGTGCCGTCGGATTCGACGATCGTCGTCGGCGGGTTCACGTTCGAGAGCAAGCAGAACACCGAGAACAAGGTCCCGATCCTGGGTGACATCCCGCTGGTGGGGCTGATGTTCAAGAGCATCTCCGAGGTGACGAACCGGACGACGATCTTTGTCTTCATCACGCCCAAGGTGCTGAGCGATCCGACGGGCGCGGACCTGCGGATCCTGACCGAGGGCCCGGTCAAGGAGGTGGGGATCGAGGGCGTCACGCCGATGATGACGCCCGAGACGATCTCGATCACCCCGCGGACGGTGGCGCTGCCGGCGCTGGATCAGTCGGAGCGCACGCCGGGGGCGATCGACCCGCTGCACACGCCGCGGCGTGAGGTGCCTCGTCCCGCGCCGGACCATTCGCCGGCGCCCGAGGTTGCGCCGCCGCGGGACCCCGTGCCGGTCTCGGGTGAGCCGTCGGTTC
>CAZDYM010000351.1:0-2826 GCA_964509325.1 uncultured Phycisphaeraceae bacterium | reverse complement strand
GCGGCGGGCGTGCTGAACAGGCTGGCCTTGCGGGAATACAGCAGGGCGAGGCGGACGTTGTCGAGCGCGGTGGCCCGGTGCAGCAACTCGAAGGTCTGAAAGACGAACCCGATCTCCTCGTTGCGGACGCGGGCCAGCTCGGTGGCCCCCATCTTGTGGGTCGCCCGGCCGTTGAGCATGTACGATCCGGAGGTGGGCCGGTCCAGGCAGCCCAGGATGTTCATCAGGGTGGACTTGCCCGAGCCCGAGGCGCCCATGATGGCGACGAACTCGCCCTTGCCGATCCGGAGGTCCACCCCGGCGAGCGCGTGCACACGCTCGTTGCCCATCTTGTAGACCTTCGTGATGCCTTTGACTTCGATGGTCATGGTGTGGGGGGGGAACAGGGCAAGGCGGCTCGAGGGCACAAGGGCTGCAGCGGGAAGGCGGGCGGGCCGGGGGACTCGGATCAGACCTCTCTCTCCTTCTGTTTCTCTCTCTCGATCCTTGATTCTCCCCCCCACCGCGGCCTCCCGGATCGCGCCGTGGAGACGCCGTTACCCGCCGCGGCGGCGCTGGCGCCCGCCGGGGGGGCCGCCCCGGTTGTTGCTCGCCTGCTGGTCCTCGCCCATGTCCTTCTTCTTGTCGTCCTGCAGGCGGACGTTGGCGTTGTGGGTGAGCTCCTGCAGGGCCTTGAACGGGCCGACGATGACCTCGGTGTTCTCTTCCAGGCCCTGCTCGATGGCCGTCTTGGTGATGTTGCGGGGCCCGGCCTTGACCGGGGTGAGGATGGCCTTGCCGTCCTTCTTGACAAAGACGACCTGGGCGAAGGTCTTGTCTCGGTCGACGAGGGCGGCCTCGCGGAACTCCTTGGGCAGTTCCTCCACGCGCTTATCGAGCACCGCCTGGCTGGGCACCATGACCACGTTGTCCAGCGATTCGACCTCGATGTCCACGCTGGCGGTGAGACCGGCGAAGACGCGCTCGCCGTTGAGCAGGAGAAGCACCTCGCCCTCGAAGTAGGCGGTCTGGTCCTGGAGGCTGACCTTGCTCTGCAGGGCGACGCGCCGCAGGGTGCCCTCGAACTTGCGCTCGCCGTAGCCGTTGATGACCACCTGCACGCGCTGGCCTTCTTTCACTCGCGGGGCGTCGATCTCGGCCAGGCGGGCCTTGACGAGCATCTCCGACAGGTCGGCGATCTTCATGATGACGGTGCCGGCGTTGTTCATGGTGCCCACCACCACCACCTCGCCCACCTTCGCGTTGAGCTGGGTGATGTAGCCGTCGATGGGCGAACGGATCGTGCCGTAACCGAGGTTCTCGCGGGCCTGGGCCAGGTCGGCCTCGGCGATCTTGACGCGGGCGCCCGCGGCCTCGACGCTGGCCTTGACGCTCTGCAGGTTCACGGTCCGGCTCTGGAACTGGCTCTTGCTGCGGTCCAGTTCGGCCTTGAAGGCGTCAAGGTCGGCCTTGGAGATGTCGCCGGACTTGAACAGTTCCTGCTGACGCTCCCAGTCGGCGGTCGCCTTGTCGTACGACGCCTTCACACCCAGCATCGCCGCCTCTTCGGCTAGCAACTGGGACTCGGCCCCCTTGAAGTTGGCCTGCTCGGCCAGCAGCCGCGCCTCGGCGGCGGCGACCGCCGCGGCCAGGTCCTTCGAGTCCAACTCGACCACCACGTCGCCCTGCTTGACCAGATCACCCTCCTTGAACGGAAGATTGGCGATCTTGGCGCTCACGCGGGCGGAGATGTTCACCTCCAGCGTCGGCGTGACCGTGCCGGGGGCGCTGATCACGCGGGTGAGGGTGCCGCGGCTGGACGCCTCGGTGATCACCGCCGTGCCCATGCCCTTGAGCCGCTGCTCCTCGACCATGGTCTTGATCCGCGGGTACAGGAACGCGGCCCCGGAGCCGCAGACCAGGAGCAGCACGAAGCCGATGCCGAGAATCCACTTGATGACTTTCCAGGCCGAACCCAAGCAAACCTCCGGGGCAGGTCGATCGATCGGGGAGAGGAAGGACGCCGGGGCTGAAGCGCGTGCTCAGCGACGGCGGGAACGGGTCCCGGAACAGGGCGGAAACGCAGCGGGCGGGCGGGGGGAGGCCGGCCGAGGCTCTACCGGACAACTCCCACACGGTTGCGGACAAACGCGAGAACCTGGGTCTCTGAACCCGACCGTCGATCTCCTCGGCCCGGGCACAAACTCACAGGTTGGGATCGAATCACGGCAAGGATCGGCGGCGGGGACTTCGGACCGGGCCCCACCGCGGGGCGCGGGGGGTGGTCATTCGTCGCCCGCCGCGGCTCCGATGCGGCGACCGTCCATCGAACGGACCAACCATCGCTGATTGGGGACAGGTACCCTAGCATTTCAATCTACGCCGGACCACGCCGGAATCCGTGATTCTGATCCCGGCGGGTCACCCCTGAGGGGCCGACACCGGCGAGCACCGCCTTGATTTCCGCGAAACATCCCGGATGCCGCGCCGCGTTCTTCATGACCCGTTTTTCAAGCAGGCCAAGGCCGAAGGGTACTTGGCACGCTCGGCGTACAAACTGGTGCAGATCCAGGAGGCCAAGGCGATCATCCACAAGGGGGACTGGGTGCTGGACCTGGGGTGTGCGCCGGGGGCGTGGATGCAGGTGGCGGGCGAGATCGTCGGCCCGAGCGGGGTGGTGATCGGGATCGACCTGCAGGAAGTGGCGCATCGGTTCCCGCCCGTGCCGCCGATGGTGGCGCTGAAGGGTGATATTTATCAGACTGCGGGGACGGTGCTGGTCGGGGCCGCTGCGGGGGCCGCGGGGGCGTCGGTTTTGGGGGGGGCCGGGCGAGTGGCCGGGCGAGG
>CAZDYM010000350.1:0-2844 GCA_964509325.1 uncultured Phycisphaeraceae bacterium | reverse complement strand
ATCGGGCCAGGCGAGCAGCGCCGCGACCCAGACCCCGAAAAACATGCCGATGACCGCCCAGCCCATGGCGAGCAGGATGCCGGCCCGGCCCGGCGCATCGAAATATTCCCGCAGCCGCGCCGGATCGGGCGGCGGCGCGTAATAGCCGCGGATCACCGCGAAGAGCCCCGCGACCGAGAGCGCCAGCACGAGGGCGCCGTGGAAACCAAGCGCGCTCTCCCGGCCGAAACCGGCCATGAGAAGCCCGGTGAACGCCAGGACGCAGAGAATGATCAGGGCGGCCTGCCGCTCGCCGCGTGTCAGTTCCGCGATCATCGCGGGGTTCCTTCTTTCCGAGGGGAAGCCGGGGCCGGCGCGGGCGCGCGGGTCTCGACGGAGGAGCGCCAGCGCAGCCGGCCCTCCCGGCCCACGCTCCGGCGGCCCCCGCGCGCGGCCGCGCCGCTACGCCCGCCGCGTCATCCCCCGGCACCGCCCGACGCCGAGGCCGTACCCTGCCTCTCGGCACCCTCCTCTCGATGCCCCTTCACCCCGCCCAACTCGGCCAACGGATCATCGACCGATGCCGAGAACTCGGCTTCGCCGAGGCCGGCATCGCCACCGCCGAGCCCGTCGCCCCGCGACGCGCCGACGCCTACCGAGCATGGATCGCCCAGGGCAAACACGCCGAGATGCACTACCTCGCCCGCAACCTCGATCAGCGCCTCGATCCCGGCCTGCTCATGCCCGGCGCCAGGTCGGTCATCATGGTCGCCGACCAGTACCGCACGCGCGGGAACGCCCTGGAACCCCTCCCGCCCGGGTCCGGTCGCATCGCCCGTTACGCCCAGGGCGACGACTACCACCTCGTCATGAAACAGCGCCTCCACGCGCTGTGCGACGCCCTCCGCCCCGAGCACCCTTCCCACCAGTTCCGCGCCTTCGTCGACACCGCCCCCGTCCACGAACGCGAGCTCGCCCAGCGCGCCGGCCTCGGCTGGATCGGCAAGAACACCCTCCTCATCAACCCCCGCAAGGGCTCCTGGCTCTTCCTCGGCGGCGTCCTCACCACCCTTGAGATCGCCGCGCCAACCCCGCGACCGCGCGCCGCGGAGCCCGACCACTGCGGCACCTGCACCCGCTGCATCGACGCATGCCCCACCAACGCCATCACCCCCTACAGCGTCGATGCCACAAGGTGCATCAGCTACCTCACCATCGAACGCCGAAGCGAGTCCCCGCCCCCCAACAACCTCGCCGCCGCGTTCGGTGAGTGGCTCTACGGCTGCGACGTCTGCCAGGAAGTCTGCCCCCACAACTCCCCCCGTCCCGAGCACGTCGCGGTGGGGCAGAACAACCCCGCGTACACGCCGAAACGCACGTCGTTCGATCTGCTGGAAGTGCTGGGCTGGACGGAAGAGGACCGCCGCCGGGCCCTCAAGGGGACCGCGATGAAGCGGGTGAAACTGGAGATGTGGAAGCGCAACGCGCGCACGCTCAACGCGTTCCATCAACCGCCGCGCCATTGAGGCCCGCACCCCCGTCCCCGCGGACGCCGCTCGGTCATTCCAGCATGACCTCGTCCCCCTGATGCCCGGTCCCCGGCCCCCGGTGCCTCTGCGTCCCCCGGCGCCCCGTGCCTACTGCCTTCTCTTCAGAATGTCCGTCAACGAATCCGCCTGATGGTCCGCGTGATAACTCGACCGCACCAGCGCCCCGCTCTCCACCACCTTGAATCCCCGCGCCCGACCCTCACGCCCGAACATCTCAAACTGCTCCGGCGTCACCCACCGATCAATCGGCAAGTGGTTCGGCGTCGGCTGCAGGTACTGCCCGATCGTCAGGATCTCCGTCCCCGCTCCCCCCGGCGCCTGCACCTGGTCCATCAACTCCAGCACCTCGTCGTCCCGCTCGCCGATCCCCACCATGATCCCCGTCTTCGTCACCAGCCCCTGGTCCCGGCACCGCTTCAGCAACTCCAGCGAACGATCAAACTTTGCCTGCGGCCTCACCGCCGGGTACATCCGCCGCACCGTCTCAAGGTTGTGATTCAGGATCTCCGGCCGCGCGTCGATCACCTTCTGCAGCGCGTTCCAATCACCCAGGAAATCCGGGATCAGCACCTCGATCGACAGCCCCGGGCACCTCTCGCGCGTCCGGAGGATCGTCTCGGCCCACACCGCCGCCCCGCCGTCGTCGAGCTCATCCCGGTTCACGCTCGTGATGACGATGTGCTTGAGCCTCGCCCCCTCCCACATCAGCCTCAAAGACTCCGCCACCCGCCGCGGCTCATCCAGGTCCAGCACCGGCGGCTTGCCCGTCTTCACGTTGCAGAACCCGCACGATCGCGTGCACGTGTCCCCCAGGATCATGATCGTCGCCACCCCGCGCGACCAGCACTCGCCCAGGTTCGGGCAACTCGCCTCCTCGCACACCGTGTGCAGCCGGTGCTCGTCGATGATCCCCTTCAACTTCAGATACTCGGGCCCTCCCGGCACCTTCGCCCGCAGCCACGAGGGCTTCCGCTTCGCCTGCGCAAAGTGACCGTTGGGCCGGTTGTTGATCACCCGATCCGAAAGACTCACCAGCGGCGTCCCCGCGTTCCGCACCGGATCGCCCCCCAACGCCCGCGGATGACGCTCCAGCACCCGCTGCAACCCCGCCGCCGAAAGCCCGGTCGGATGCGCGGCGGCGGGGGAGTGGTCGCTCGGTCTCTCAGCGGGCGTGGGCATCGGCGGGAATGGTAGACCGACCAAGCCGGATCATCGGCCCACCCACGCCGACGAGAAGCGGAGTCTTCAAAGCGAACCGTCGCGCCGCCGCCCACGTGCGAGCCCGCGCACGACCGCGTGCCGCTCGCTCCGCGCC
>CAZDYM010000349.1:0-2845 GCA_964509325.1 uncultured Phycisphaeraceae bacterium | reverse complement strand
GAGCATCGTGCGCCGGCCGGCGAGCTCGCGGATCAGGGCGCGGGATTCGACCACCTGCGACGGGTCCAGCCCGCTGGTCGGCTCGTCGAGGATGACCACCGCGGGGTCGTGCAGCAGCGCGGCGGCGAGCCCCACCCGCTGGCGGTAACCCTTCGAGAGCGTGCCGATGCGCCGGTCGCGCATCTCGGAGAGTTGGCAGCGGTCGATCGAGCGTTCGACCGCGTCGCGGGCGGCGCGGCCGCGGAGGCTGTACAGACCGGCGCGGTAACGGAGGTACGAGGCGGCCTTCATCTCGGGGTACAGCGGTGCGCTCTCGGGCATGTAGCCGATGCGGGCGCGGAGGGCGAGCGAATCGGCCACGCTGTCGAAGTCGCCCACGCTGACGGTGCCCGCCGAGGGCGGGAGCAGGCCCGCGATCATGCGGATGGTCGTCGTCTTGCCGGCGCCGTTGGGACCCAGCACGCCGACGATCTGCCCCGGTTCGATAGACAGCGTGACGCCCCTGACGGCGTGGACGCCGGGGAAACGCTTCTCGACCTGGTGCAGACGGATCATGCGTGAGGCGGTCCGGAGCCGTACGACAATCGCGATGCCGCCGAGAACATCGGCGATCGCGCGGGATCGGCTGGCGTTGGCCGGCGGTACGGTGTTCGCTCGGGTCGCCCGAGAACCGAGGTGTCGTCGGGTGACGATGAATGGTCAGGAACCGACCCCCACCGCGCCCGAACATGGCGGTAGACTATCAGCATCGGAGGCGCAGAGATCGGAACGCGCGGCGGTCAGGATGACCGAGCGACCGGAAGCAGGAAACCCGGGTGATGTTCGTCACCGGGCCGGCGCCACGCAGGCACTCGATGTCCAGAACCCGTCCAAGGTTGCTCGTGCTGGGCGGTCCCGGGGTGGATGCCGGGGAGGTGTCGTCGTGCCTCGGGAACCGGTTTGATGTGAGCGTGGCGGCGACCTCGGAAGAAGCGCGGGGCTTGCTCGCCCTGTCGCAGCACGACGCGGTGCTCGCGGCGACGGGCGATTTCATGCCCCTCGAACGGGACCTGGTAGGACGCCAGTCGAGTCTGCTGCTCAACGCCATCGGGGAAGGGATCGCGCTGTGCGACCCGACGGGTCGGCGGGTGTGGTCGAACGATCTGTTCGACGCGTGCCACGAATCGGTCAAGCGGCGCGTGGCGCACCTGTGCAAGAAGGCCGGGGAACGCTTCCAGGCGGAGCTCGAAGAGGACCCGACGGGGCGATTCTTGAAGCCGCGGCGGCTGGTGCTGAGCTTCGGGAGGGGCCGGCGGTTCTTCGAGGTCTTCCTGTCGCCGGTGCTGCCCATGGGCTGGCAGAACGCGGCGGTGGCGCAGCGGGAGGCGCGGGCGGCGGGGACGCTGTCCACGCTGCCGGTGGTCTCGCCCCAGGTGGCGGCGGTGGTGCGCGACGTGTCGGCGCGGGAGCGGCTCGCGCGCAAGATGCACGCCATCGAGTGGGCGGGCCAGGAGTTGATGCACTTCGACGTGGACGTGGTCAAGAAGATGCACGTCGCGGAGCGGCTGTCGTTCCTGGAGAGCAAGGTCTCCGGGTACGCGCACAACCTGCTCCACTTTGACCACTACGCCGTGCGGCTGCTGAACGAGACCACCGGGAAACTGGACCTGGTGATGAGCCGGGGACTGCCCCCCGAGGCGACCGCGATCGAGCTGTACGCCAAGGCGGAGGGCAACGGGATCTCCGGGCTGGTGGGCGCGACGGGGGTTTCCTACATCTGCGCCGACGTCACCAAAGACCCCCGCTACGTCACGGGCATGGAGAAGGCGGGGTCGTCGCTGACGGTGCCCCTGCGGCTGTTCGACCGGACGATTGGGGTGTTCAACGTCGAGAGCGCCCGCACACGCGCGTTCAACGACACGGACCGCCAGTTCGCGGAGATCTACGCCCACTACATCGCGGTCGCCCTGCACTTCCTGAACCTCCTGGTGGTGGAGCGGTACACCACCCGGCAGACGGCGGCGGGCGCGGTCCAGGGCGAGATCTCCGAACCGCTCAACGACCTTGTCGCGGAGGTCGAGCGTCTGCGGGACGGCCCGGGGGTGACGGCGGAATCGAGCAAGGCCCTGGACCGGATCATGCGTGACGTGGAGGCGATCCGCAGGCGGGTCAAGGACGCCGGGGCGGCCCCGCGCACCATCCTGGGCATCGAGGCCGCGCTCGCCGACACGCGCGTGGACCCGGCGCTCGAGGGCAAGCGGGTGCTCGTCGCGGACAACGAGCAGGTCATGCGGGAGACCGTGCGCGACGTGCTGCGGGCCCGCGGATGCGTGGTCAGCGTGTTCGAGAACGGCGAGTCCGCGATCGCGGCGCTCGAGGCGGCCGGCGCGGGCGAGTACCACGTCGTCATCTCCGACATCAGCATGGGCGACAAAACCGGGTACGACGTCTTCGCCAGCGCCAAAAAGTACGACGCCCAGGTGCCGGTGATCCTGATGACGGGTTTCGGCTACGACCCGCACCACTCCATCGTTCGGGCGAGCCAGGAGGGCTTGCAGTGCGTGCTCTTCAAGCCGTTCCAGGCGGAGAAACTCATCGAAGAGGTGAAGAAGGCGCTGAAGGTGAACGGGTAGGGCCGGCGAGGGGGCCGAGCGCATCGAGCCGAGCGCGGCGGGCCGCGAACACCGAGCCCGAGGGATGGGGCTCCGCCGCGGCGGGTATGCTCGGCTGTGATGTCGAGCGTCCTGCACATCCTTGAGGTCGGCCGCACGGGGTGGATGACCGAGGGCCTGGTGCGCGCCGAGGCTTATGCTGCCGGTGACCGCGCGGTGGTGATCGGACGCGGACCAACCGATCAAGTCCCAGG
>CAZDYM010000348.1:0-2857 GCA_964509325.1 uncultured Phycisphaeraceae bacterium | reverse complement strand
CGGCCCGACCGAGAACGCGCCCGCGGCTCAGGGGCCGCCCTTATCGGAAGTTGCTGCCCCCGGCCCGGCTCGCCATGAGGTGCTCCGCGAGCACCTCGGTGATGAGGCGGCCCCGACCGTTGACCCCCAACTTGCGGTAGAGACGCTCCAGGTGGGTGTGCACCGTGTGGGCGCTGATGCCCAGGCGCGTGGCGATGGCGGCTTCCTTAAGGTCGTCGAACACCCCGATGACCACCTCGAGTTCGCGGTCGGAGAGCTTCAGTCGCGCGCCCACCTCCTGCCACTGGGCCGGCGACATGATGTCACTTCCCTTTGTCAGTGGTCTGGGGCGGTCGGCGGCGGATGGGCAGGGCGTATCCACTGGTGCCTTGAGCGGGGCTCGGCTGCTCGGCGTCAAGCGGGACAAGGGTCCGGACGGGGGCTCGATCAGACCGGCTCGTCCCCGGCGCGGGGTGCTCGCTTCCAATGCGCGAAGATCGTGTGAACAGGGGAAGGGAGACACCTGGCCGGGACACGTCACATCGTCCCGGATCAGGCGGGCTTCCGCCACACCTTCCACCCAACAGGGGACACCCGTTCCGGCCACCCACTCGGCGGAATCGCTGCCACGAGGTCACGGTGAAGCCTTGCGGGAACCGGGAAAAGGCGGTCCCATGATGAGGGCGGCGTCCTCGTGCGGGTGCCGCTCGACACCGCTTCCGCGACGGGACGAGCCGCCTTCGCTCGGACCAATGCACCAGAACCCACCAAACCGGAGCCTGCCATGCCCATCCAGACGACCGACTGCACCCGTCGAGACGCTCTCCGGCTCGGCTCACTGGGCTTGGCCGCGGGAGTTCTCGGCGTTCCCTTGGGTGGCTGCGCGTCCTCCTCTCGGCGTGGCGAGATACAGACGCGCAACCCGATGCACCGCGTCGCCCGAATCGCCCACTTCAGCGACACCCACATCCAGCCCGAACTCGACGCCGCGCGGGGAGTGGCGGCGGCGCTGCGCCACGCCCAGAACGACACCGACCCGCCCTCCCTGCTGATCACCGGCGGCGACCTGGTCATGGACGCCTACGCCCAGCCCGCCGAGCGGACCCGCGAAGTCTTCGACCTGTTCACGAGCGTGCTGAGGCAGGAGTGCACGATCCCCGTGCTGCACACGCTGGGCAACCACGACATCTGGGGCTGGGACCGCGCCAAAAGCGGACTGACCGGCAACGAGGCGCTGTACGGAAAGGCGTACGCGCTGGACCGGCTGGGGATGGCGTCGGCGTACCACGCGACGGACACCGGCACGGACGGGGCCGGGGGCTGGCGCGTCATCGTGCTCGACAGCATCCGCCCTTCGCGCGAGCCGGGGAGCGTCGGGTACGAGTGCTTCCTCGACGAGGCGCAGCTCGACTGGCTGACTCGGACGCTGGAGCAAACCCCGAAGCAACGCTGGGTGCTCGTCGTGTCGCACGCGCCGATCGTGTCGGCGTCGGCGCTGGTGTTCAAGGAATCCCCCGACGGACTCCGGGCCGCGACCAACCTCATGCACGCGGACGCCCACCGGCTGCACTCGCTGTTCAGGCGGCATCCGAACGTGCGCCTGGCGCTGTCGGGTCACATGCACGAAGTCGACCGGGCGGAGCACGCCGGGATGACGTACATCTGCGGCGGGGCGGTCAGCGGGGGCTGGTGGAAGGGACCGAACAAGGGCTGTGCCGAGGGCTACGGCGTGGTGGACCTGTTCTCCGACGGCACGTTCGCGTACGCGTACCGGGAGTACGGGTGGCAAGCCTCGGCGACCACGCCGGCGCAGACCCGCTCCGCGATGCACGGGGCTGCTCCTTCGGTTGTGCGGACCTGACGCCGCGCGTCCGCCCGTCCCCGGCGCGAGCGCGACGCGTGGAAAGAACCGGGCACGAAGACCCGGCTCGGCGCGGCGGATGTGCGTCGGCTCTCGGGCCTTCGACCGCGCCGGCCCGCGCGGTCTCACAATGGCGCGCAAGGGCGACCGCCCTTACATTTGATGAGTGGCCCGCTCACGGACAACCCGGCAACTGTCCGCGGCCATGCGCCGGCGGGTGGCGTTCTCCCTCGACACGCCGGAGGAACTGGCTCCGCATCTTGAGCGCTTGTTCCGCCCCCTGGGTTCGCTTGGCGCGCTCCCGGGGCCGACGGTCGGCACCCTGGTGCCGCTGCTGCGCCGAGGGGCGGGCACGCGCGTGCTGGACGCCGGGTGCGGCAAAGGGACGGTCGGCGTCGCGCTGGCGCGCCGGGTGGGGTGCCAGGTGGTCGGCTTCGACGCCATGCCGGGGTTCGTTGATGAAGCGCGGGAGCGGGCGCGCCGCGCGGGGGTGGGACGCCTGTGCCGGTTTGAGGTTTCAACGGCGGAAGCGTTCTTGAAGCGACCGAGGCGGTTCGACGCGGGGCTGATGCTCAACCTGTGGCCGGCCCCGCGGGCCGCGGCGGCGCTGCGGCGGGCGGTGAAGCCGGGCGGGTTGATGGTGATCGATGACGCCACGCGGGACCCGCACCGGGCGTGCCCGGCGGGCGTGCGACACATGAAAACGCTGGAGGAAATGCACCGCGCCCTCACGCGGCGCGGGGATGAAGTTCTGCGGGTGGTGCGCTGGCCCCCGAGCGTCATGCGGGCGCAAAACCGGGTGCTGTACCGACGGATCAAGGAATCGGCCCATGCACTCGTGGGGGATCAGCCGGAACTGCGGCCGGCGGTGCGGGAACTGCTGCGGCGGCAGCGTGAGGCGAACCGGATGCTGGTGACCTGCCTGCGCCCGACGATGTGGGTGCTGCGGCGCGGCGTGGGGAGAGGGCAGGGGGGGCATGGAGGGCAGGGGGGGCATGGAGGGCAGGGGGGGCATGG
>CAZDYM010000347.1:0-2864 GCA_964509325.1 uncultured Phycisphaeraceae bacterium | reverse complement strand
CGCCGCCGCCGGAGCCCTGCTCGTGACCTACAACGGCGTCGAGGGCATGCGAGCCGTCCGCAAGGCCCGCCAGCGGTGAAACGGGGTGCGACCTCCCCGCGTGCCCCGTGGCGTGGTGCGGGGCGGGCGGTGTGCCGCTCAGATCTGCAAGGCCCGGAGCGACGGGCCGTCGGCGCTCGCGCTTGAGCGAAGGTCGAAGATCAGTACGCCTTCTCGACGGCGGCGCCCGGGTAGTAGTAGCGGAGGATGTCGGAGAAGCCGACGCCGCGGCGTGCGAGGCCCTCGGTGCCGAACTGACACAGGCCGACGCCGTGGCCGAAGCCGCGTCCGTCGATGCGGACGTTGTCTCCCGCGAAGGTGAGGGCGATGTCGCCGGAGAAGACGCGGGTCTTGGAGTCGATGCCGGGGCGGCCGGGGGCGGGGGTGTTGCAGGCGAGGCGGAACTGCTCGGCGCTGAGTTCGTACCAGCGGCCCTGGCTGTCGAAGAGGCGGTAGCGGGCGGGGCGGCCGGCTTCGTTCTGCTGGGTGACGGTGACGCGGGCGAGGGAGGTGATGTCTCGGACGGCGAGGTTCTGCTCGCGGCCGAAGGCGCGGAGGCGTTCGACGAGGTCTTGGCGCGGCCGGTTGACGGTCCAGCGGTGGCGCGGGGAGAAGTTGCAAGGACAGGCGGGGGCGGCGGCGGGCGATGTCCCGGCGGGGGCGGGTGGGCGCGGGCGGCCCTGGATGGGCTCGGCCAAGTTGTACTCGAAGCCTCGGCGCGTGGGCCAGGTGTCGCGGGCCGAGCCGGGGCGTCCGCCGCAGGTGCTGGAGTAGTACGCGCGGAGGATGGTGCCGTTCCAACGGAGGACCAGGCCGCGGGTCTGTTCGACGGCGCGTTGGGCGGTGGGGTTGAGGGTGGTGCCGGCGTAGGCCTGGTCCTGCTCGGAGGCTTCGAGATCGAAGAACCCGCCTTCCGACGCCGAGCGTTCGCGTTCCTGGATGGCGTAAGAGCGTGCGGCGACGGCCTGGGCCTTGAAGGCTTCGAGGCTCCAGTTGGCGATGAGTTCCTTGGACACCACGCCGGGGAGATAGCGCTCGAGCGCCACGTGCTCGATGACGTCGAAGGTTGGTGCCGCGGCGACGGGTCCCGGCGCGGCGGGGTTCGGGGTTTGCGTGCGGCGTGGGATGAGTCGGAGTTCACCCGGGTACGGCGTGCCGTCCAGCGTGAGGTCGGCGGGTCCGACGGGAAGGACCAGGAGGGCGTCATCACGGCGCGAGCCGGTGCGGGGAAGGACGGATCGCCTGCCGCGGGCGTCGCTGACTTCCCACGCGGCGTCGGTCAGATCGACGCGGACCGGGGTGGAGAGGACCCGGATCTGGGATCGCTCGCCGACGGGTTGGAGGCTGAGTTCCCTGGGCCCGGCGAGTCGGGCGCTCTGTCGGGCTGTGGCGAGGCGGACGCGGACCTCAGGTTCGCCGGGGGCGCGCTCGGGGGGTCGAGGCGTGACATCGGGCCTCGGGGTGACGACTCGGGGGGGCGCGGTGCGTTGCGGGGAGTCGGTGGGGCGCGGGGAGGAGGCGGAGGACATCACGGCGCATCCCTGGAGGCCCATCGCCGCCGAGACGACCGCGACGAGCGCCGAGAGGAAGCGCGGTTGGAAGATGGTTGGGTGCCGATGGGGCATCCGGGGGTATGGAAGAGGAGCGGGGGAGGCGCGGCGTAAGGTCAGGGGTTCTTTTTTTCGGACGGCGGGCGGGTGGGACCGCGAAATCCGCCGTTGGCGGCGGGCGTTCGGTGAAATCGCTCCGGTTTGGCGGGAATATCACCGGGCAGGGGTTGAAACGAAGGCGGGATGGGGTCATGCTACAGCGTTCCAGTTTTCAGCCGCCCGGGAGAGCGGGCGGCGTTCGCTGGGTCGGACATGTGCGTCGGTGGTCGGGTGCGGCGCGGTGCGCGCCGGCTTCCCCGCCCGGCGCGGTGTCGTCCCACCCGACCCCGCGGAGCAGCACGACCCGGACGAGAGAGAGCGCAAGAGCCATGATGAAGCGAGTGTTCGGTGCTTTGGCGGCGGCGGCCCTGGGACTCGGGGCGGCGTCGCCCGCGTTCGGCGCGTTCCACCTGTGGCGCGTCAGCGAAATGTTCACGGACGCCACCGGTCAGGTGCAGTTCATCGAGATGTTCACGACGTTCAGCGGGCAGCAGTTCATGACCACGCACACCATCGCGTGTACGAACCCGGGAAACACCCAGACCAACACGTACCTGTTCCAGTCGAACACCTGCGCGCCGACAAACAACAAGCGGATCGTGCTGGCGACGGCGGCGTTCGCGGCGTTGCCGGGGTCGGTGACGCCCGACTACATCATCCCGGCGAACTTCCTGTTCAAGGAGGGCGGGAGCATCAACTTCGGCCCGAACCAGCAGATCTTCACCTACCCGGCGATGCCGATCAACGGGACCGACGCGCTGCAGGACGACACCTTCACGACCTCGCCGCCCTACGTGTTCACGGTGGGGCGGAACAACCCGACGAACTGCGCGGGCTCGGTGGGCTCGGTCACGGTGCCGCCCCCGGCGTGCAAGGGCGATCTGAACAACGACGGGCAGCGGAACACCTCCGACCTGACGCTCTTCCTCGGCGCCTTCGGCTCGACGGTGCCGCCCGCGAGCGCGAACGGGGACTTCAACAACGACGGGAACATCGACACGAGCGACCTCGTGGCCTTCCTGGGCGTGTTCGGCGTCGCGTGCCCGTGAGGGCGGCGGGCCCGGGCACCCGCTCGATCGAAGAGCAAGAACGAGAAGCCAGATTCAAGGAAGTCAAGACGGGGCGCTTCGTGGCGCCCCGCTTTTTCTGTTCGCTCGTGGCGCTCGGCGCCGCGCG
>CAZDYM010000346.1:583-2868 GCA_964509325.1 uncultured Phycisphaeraceae bacterium | reverse complement strand
TGGGCGGCGCGCCCGAGAGCCGAGCGGCCGCCGTCCGCTCGTCCACATCGAAGATCACCACCAGGTCGGGCTCCACCCCGCCGCACGCCGCCTTCCCGACGGCAACGATCTCCTCCCGCGGCAAGCCCCCCGCCGCTCCCTGGTACGCCAGCGTGCTGGAGATGAACCGGTCCGCGAGCACCAGTTCGCCCCGCGCCAGCGCCGGGACGATCCGCTGCTGGACCAGCTGCGCCCGGCTGGCCATGTACAGCAGCATCTCGCACCGCACGGTCATCTCGTCGTGCGCCGGGTCCAGGAGGATCGCCCGCACCCGCTCGCCGATCTCGGTCCCGCCCGGCTCGCGCACGTCGCACACCACCACGCCCGCGGCGCGCGCCAGATCGCACAGCCGCTTGAACTGCGTGGACTTCCCCGAGCCGTCCGGCCCGTCCAGCACCACGAAGCGCCCCCCCAGCCGGCGCAGCCAACCCGCGTCGGCGGGCGCCGTGGAAGCGGGGACGGACGAAGGTTCGGTCTCGGCCGGCGGCATCGCCACAGTCTAGAGGCTCACGCGGGACGCGCTCACCCGTTCCACTTCGTCAGCGCCGGACCCTTGTACTCCGCGATCGGGCGGATCAGCCGGTTGTTCGCGTGCTGCTCCATGATGTGCGCCGCCCACCCGGTGATCCGCGCCGCCACGAAAATCGGCGTGTACTGCGGCACCGGGATGCCCATCGTGAAGTACGTCAGCCCGCACGGGAAGTCCACGTTGGGGTGGATGTTCTTCTTCTCAAGCATGATCCGCTGGACGTGCTCCCCGAGTTCGAACCACCGCACTGCCCGGTGCCCTTCGAGCACGGGGTTCTCCTTCTCCGCCACCGCCCGCCCGAGTTTGTGCAAGATCGGGGCCCGGTGGTCGCCGTTCTTGTAGACCCGGTGCCCGAAGCCCATCAGTTTGCGCTTGGTGTCGAAGGCGTTCTGCATCCACGCATCGACCTTGGCCGTGCCGATGGCGCCCTCGCCCACGTCCTTCATGATCTCGCGGAGCATGTCCATCGCCGCTTCGTTGGCCCCGCCGTGCAGCGGGCCCTTCAGCGCCGCGATCGCCCCCGTCACCGCCCCGTGCATGTCGCTCAGCGTGCCGCTGATCACCCGACCGGTGAAGGTCGACGCGTTGAAATCATGCTCGGCGTACAGGATCAGCGAGACATCCAGCACCCGGGCCCACTGCTCGCTGCACCTCCTGCCCGTCATCATCCAGTACAGGTTGGCCGCGTGATCGAGCGTCGGATCGGGCTGCACCAGCGGCTTGCCGTCGATCACGTTCTGCATGTGCCCGATGATCGTCGGGATCTTCGCCAGCAGCCGCTTGGCCTTCCGCAGGTTGGCCGCCGCGTCCACGCTCTGGCACTCCGGATCGAGGTGCCCCAGCACGCTCACCGCCGTCCGCAGCGTGTCCATCGGCACCGTGTAGGGCATGCCGGCGGTCTGCCTGATGATCTCGACCACCGGCGCCGGCAGCGAACGCTCCGCGACGATCTCCTGCTTGAACGCCTTCAACTCCGCCGCGCTCGGCTTGTGCCCCACCAGCAGCAGGAACGCGACCTCCTCGAAGGTGGCGTTCTGGGCAAGGTCGTGGATCTCGTACCCCCGGTAGATCAGCGCGCCCTGCTCCACCGAGCAAATCGACGTCTCGCCCGCGATGATCCCTTCCAGGCCGCCCCCCTTGGGTTTGCCGGGGTTCGCGGTAAGGACGGCGGGCTTGCTCGGTGCGGCGGTGCTCATGGGTCGTTTCCTTCTGGGTTCCGGGAGAAACCCAGTGTAGGCGAGCCCCCCCTCCCGCTCACCGGAGCCCGAGCCCGACGTTCTCGATCCCCGCCGCGGAGCACGCCTCGTGGACGCGCACCACGTCCTGGTACACCACGCCCGGGACAGGGCGGATGATCACCTCCAGCCGGTCCGTCGCGGGGCCTCTCGGGAGCGACCGGGTCCGCCCCGCGAACACCTCGATCGGGGCCTTCACCAACTCGAACGCCGTCACCAGCGTCTCACCCGACGCCCCGCGGTCCAGCAGCACCTCGACGCGCTGCGCCAGCGGGTCCGGCGCCGACCGCGGCCCGCTCGCCGACGCCGACGACGACGCCCCCGCCCGCGGCGACTCGACCACCCCCGCCCGCAGAAACCAGTCATCGCCCACGAACGCCGCCGACGCCATGAAGAACACCAGGATCACCATCACCACGTCCACCATCGGCGTCATGTTGGGCCCGAAGTGCATCGTCCACCCGTGCAGGGCGTCGCGCCGA
>CAZDYM010000346.1:0-554 GCA_964509325.1 uncultured Phycisphaeraceae bacterium | reverse complement strand
GCACGCGCTCCAACGCCAGCCGCACCGTCGTCGCCCCCGCCCGCGCCAGCGCGGAGAGCACCGGCTGCACCGCTCCGTACGCGAGGTCGCGCTCCGCCCGCACCTGCACCACCGCGTTGGGACGCTCGATCAGCCGCGTCCGCACCAACCGCTCCAGCGCGCCGGCATCGGGCATCGCGCGGTCCTCGATCAGCACCGTCGGAACCAGCCCCGGCCAGCCCCCCCGACCCGATGCGACCACGCCCGCCGGGTTCCGCGTCACGCTGACCACCAGCACGTCCGCCGCCTTCTCCGACTCGCCCCGGCTCGATTCCGGCAGCCGCAGCGCCGCCGAGCGGTCCGTCGCCAGTTTCCCCACCAGCAGAAAGAAGATGATCAGGCACATCACCACGTCGATCATCGGGGTGACGTTGATGGCCTCGAAGGCGTGCTCAGGATGGGTGCGTCGTCGTCTCACACTGGATCAGCACGCAGACCGGCTTGCTTGTCCGACGCCCGGCGCCGGCGCTCGGCCTTTCGGCCGCCTCACTTCCCGCCCTGCGGAACGGCCGCCC
>CAZDYM010000345.1:0-2887 GCA_964509325.1 uncultured Phycisphaeraceae bacterium | reverse complement strand
CCCGCACCTGCCCGACCCCCAGTCCCCCGCGGAACGCTCCGCCGCCGCCCGGCCCAGAGGCCCCTGGTCTCTCGCCCGCCGACACCCCAGCCTCCACGACCACCAGGCGCAGGACATCCCCCTGCCGGTGCAGCCCGGCGGCGCGCCGCTGACCGCCGGCCCGCGGGGCGGGGTTTGACGCGGGCGGATTGGCGGGCATCGTGCTCACCGCACCAGCACCTCCACCATCGGCGCCGGCAGCGCCGTCCGCCGGATCACCGCCTGCATCTCAACCTCCACCCCCGTGTTCAGGTCGCGCCCGCGCGAGGTCACGATGTAGGCGTTGCTCCGCACGTCGATCAGTCGGGCCAGTTGCGAAACCGTCCGGGGCGACAGCCCCATCTCGGTCACGAGTTCCATGATATGGACAAAGCCCGACGCGCGACGGTTCCGCTCGAACACCAGCGCGTCCGCCAACGCCGCGCTGATCTCCGGCACCGAATCCAGCGTCTCCCGCGAACAGGTGTTGATGTTCAGTCTCCCGGGCCGCGGGCCCTCGGCGGGGTCGTCCATCGTGCACTCGTCGAGCAGCTGCTTCAACTGCTCCACGTCCAAGTTCGTCACGCTCCCTCTCGGGACGCTCGAACCCGCCAGACCTTGCAGACTTGTCCCGATGAAATCCTGCATCGTCGCCTCGGGGTTGAACGCGCGGTCGAGGATCACCCGTGCCTGCGTCGCGTCCAGACCCGTGACCCGGCTGGTCAACTGCTCGGCCGTCGCCGACCGGAGGTCCAGCCGCGCCCGACCCGACGCCGCCAGCCCCTCGTCCACGCTCGCCGCCGTCACCACACCGGACCACCCCTGGTCCAGCGTCGTGTCCCCGTTGTCCTCGGGCCAGCTCTCGCCCTTGTCCCCCTCGTTGGGGTCCAGCAGCCCGTTGAGGTTCCAGTCCTCGCCCCGGACGTCCCGGGCGTCGACCCCCGCCACCAACTCCAACTCGGGCAGGCTGGCCAACGGGGCGTTGCGGGGCTTGTACGGCGAGGGCAGCCTCAAGTAGTACGAATCCTCCGCCCCCAGGTCGCTCACCACGTCGTCCTCGTCGATCCAATCGACGATCGACGCCGCCTGATCCTCGGTCATGTTCGGCAGCGTGAGCAGGCCCTCGGGCGACATCAGCGCCACGTTGATCCGCGCGTGCGCGTCCAGCGGGCCGACCCGCTCCTGCATGCCCTCGGTGTGCCCGATGCTCCAGCGGGCGCCGTCCAGGGTCCCGGCGGCGACGTCCTGCATGTCCAGCACCTCGGTGAACACGCTGAACTCGTCGCGGTTCTGGATGTTGCGTTCAAACCGCGCGATGGTCGCCTCGATCCCCGCCCGCGCCGCCCATTTGGCCCGCACCCGCGCCACCGCCTCACGACCCGACGCCGCCTGCGCCAAGGACGCCGACTGCAGCGTCACCAGCACCACCGCCGCCAACGAGACCGCCAGCAGCACCACCAGCGTGGCCGCACCGCGCGGACCCCTGCAACGGTCCCCTCGCCGGGTCAATGCTCCACCTTCAACTCCATGCACGATGTCCCCGGCCATGCACGGGCCTGAGGACGGGTCCGTGGCACGAGTTCCGTGCATCAGCGTCGGACTCATCCCCCACCCCCTTCCGACGCCGACGCCGCCGTACTCCCCGGCACCGGCGTCCGATCCAGCGCCACCACCCGCCGCGCCGCCGACCTCCGGCTCCCGTCCTCGCTGGTTGCCCAGCAGGTGATCCGCAGCGCGTGCGGCATCCCGTCGTTGTCCGAGTCCCACGCGGGCAGCCAGTTCCGCCCGTCAAACGCCTCCACCGAAAGCCCCGCCACCCGCTCGACAAACGGGAACGCCACCCCACCCCCCTCGGGGTTCTCATCCGGCACCGGGTCGACGCGCCGCCACAGCACGTTCCCCGCCGGCGCCGACCCGCGTCCCCCCGCTCCCGACCCGGAGCGCGCCCCCGAGCGTGAATCCGGCTGCAACCGGTACTGCACCTCGTAATGGTCCCCCTCGTTCTGCGAGCCGAGCGGGCGCGTCGGCTGCAGGCTCTTGGTGAACAGCAGCAGCTGGTCCGCCGCCGATTCCCCCGCCCCGCCGTCGCTCACCCTCACGCGGCACCGGTACAGGTCCTCCGAGCGCAACGCGTTCACCGCGTCCGCGGCGATCCGCTCCACCGCCGTGGACGCCCGCGCGAACGCCTGCCGACGCGACTCGGCGTTGCTCTTCGCCTTCAACGCCTGCGACAGCGCCACCGTGGTCGCCCCGCACACCCCCGCCGTGACCAGCACGCCCACCAGCAGTTCGACCAGGGTGAAGCCGCGGGCTGCGTTCATCGCCCACCCCCCCCGCCGTTCTCGGCGCCGCCCGGGGCCTCTGCCGCATCCCTGGCCGCGCGGTCCACGCCCTCCAGCGGCTTGCGGTCCGGATCCGGGTCATCACCCACTCGCGGCGCGATCAGTGTCTCGACCGCCAGGCTCTGCGCCCGTCCCCCCGACTGCCAGCGGATCTCCGCCTTCACGATGAACGGGTCCGAGTCCCCTCGCGAGACCACCGTCACCTCATACGAGAACTCCTCGAACGGGGCGTCGCACGCGCCCTTCATCGGGAACACGCTCGAATACCCCTCGACCCCCGTCGTCAGCACCAGGTTCAGCCGCTCGTCCGCCAGCGCCGCCGCCGTCGCCAACTGCTCGCCCTTGGCCTGCGCCGACAGCGCCGAACCCGTCATCCCGATGATCGACACCAGGGCCAGACCCAGCAGGATCCCCCCCACGATCGCGTCCACCAGCGCGAACCCGCGACGCGCGACCAGCGAGCCCCGAGCGGAACCACGCGGGCCCGGACGCTTGGGAGTTCCGCGCGGCCGCCCGGAGCCGCCGCA
>CAZDYM010000344.1:0-2929 GCA_964509325.1 uncultured Phycisphaeraceae bacterium | reverse complement strand
GAGACGCACGCGGACATCGAGACGCCGCAGAGGGCGAGCAGGGTGACGAGTTTGAAGGTCTTGGTCATGGCGGGGATCCAGAGGGCCGGGGTGCGGGTGCGAGGAGTTTCGATTAGGTCAAGCATAGACCTGGTGATCGGCGACGGGGTCGGGTCGGAGGGGTTCCGGCGGGGCCCGCCGCGCGTCGCGGAGGAGCCCGGGCGGGGTGCCGGCACAACTCTAAGATCGTCCGGCGCGGGCGCTCCCCATGAATGACCACGGGAAGGACAAGGCGGGCTTGGGGGCTTCGGCGGGCGGGTCGGGGCTGTGGCGTGTGGACGCGGCGGGGGCCGCGGACGGCGCGGGGAGGTGCTTCGGGCCGGCGAGTGTGCTGGTGGAGGGCGGGGCGTGGCCCGTGTGGCGGTGCCGGCTGGTGGCGTGGGGGGCGCCGGGGGAAGTGGACCGGCACCCGGCGGCGGGATCGGTTTGGGCGGGTCGGCGGATCGCGATGCGGGACGCCGTGGTGCTGCCGGGGATGGTCAATGCGCATGCGCACCTTGATCTGACGCACGTCGGCCCGCGCGGGTACGACCCGGCGGGCGGGTTTGTGGGGTGGGCGATGTCGTTGGTGCGTCCGAACCGGGCGGTGACGATCGAGGCCGCGCTGGCGTCGTTGCGGGAGGGGGTGTCGCGGTCGCTCGAGGGCGGGGTGGTGGCGGTGGGGGACGTGATCGGGGCGGTGCCCGGGAGCGACCCGGACGCGCGGGTGGTGCTGTGCCGGGAGTTAGAGCGGGTGTTCGGGGCGGGGTTCGGAGTCGGCTTCGGCGAGGTGTTCGGCGTGGGGGCGACGGAGCGTTTCGCGGTGGAACAGATGCGGCGGCTGACGGAGGCGGGGTGCGCGGTGCAGCCGCACGCGCCGTACTCGGCCGGGCCCGGGGTGTACCGG
Source organism: uncultured Phycisphaeraceae bacterium (assembly GCA_964509325.1). Lineage (GTDB taxonomy): Bacteria > Planctomycetota > Phycisphaerae > Phycisphaerales > UBA1924 > JAFLCM01. The sequence goes on along the minus strand of CAZDYM010000344.1, from coordinate 2,004 downwards.
GAGGCGGCCCGGCTGGCTGGAGCGGCGGGGGGACGGTGGTGTACCCACCTGGCGGAGACGCTGGACGAACGGCGCTTCGTCGAGCGCGGCGACGGGGCGTTCCGCGAGCTGCTCGAGCGGCTCGGCATGTGGGACGACGCGGCGGCACGGGCGGTTGGGCATGGACAGCATCCGATCGAGCACGTGCTGGGGGCGATCCAACAGAACCCGGGCCTCGAGGGAGGCGCTTGTTCCGGCGCGGGTTGTCCTCCGGCGGCACGCTCTCCCGCGCGGTCGGGGCTGTGCGCGGCGCATGTGAACGACTGTCCGGAGCGGCTGATCCCGGCTCTCGCCGAGGCGGGGGTGAGCGTGGCGTACTGCCCGCGCGGGCACGCGTACTTCGGGCACCCCGGAACGACCGGGCCTCACCGGTACCGCGCGATGCTGGAGGCCGGGGTGAATGTGTGCCTGGGGACGGACTCGGTGATCAATCTGCCCTCGGAGCAGGCGGGGCGGATCAGCGTGCTGGATGAGATGCGGCTGCTGGTGCGACGGGACGGCGTGCCTCCGGCGGTGGCCCTGGCGATGGGGACCATCAACGGGGCGCGGGCGCTGGGGATGGAGGAATCGGCGTTCACGCTCGCGGCGGGCTCGGTGAAGGCGGGGCTGGTCGCGGTGCGGGTGGAGGGTGGGGAGGGTGATCCGCTGGACCGGGTGATGCGGTCGTCCGCCGCGCCGGTGCTGCTGACTTGGGCTGACGGGCGGCCCGACGACGCGCGGCAGGGTCGGTTCCGTGCGGGATTGTTCGAGGAGCAGCGAGAGCCCCGCGGGGGACCGGCGGGGTCCCCGGGGGTGACGGCGTGAAGCAGCGGGGCGTCATCACCAGGGTGGTGCGGGTGCTGGGCGCGACGCCGGTGGGGTTGTCGCTCATCGGGCTGTTCGCGGTGTACGCGGCGCTGGGGACGCTGCCGTTGTTCCCGGCGCCGTCGGGGGTGGGGACGGACAGGCCGGTGCCGGCGCGGATGCTGGCGTGGATCGACAAGACGGAGGGCGAGTACTTCGCGTGGTGGCCGAGCGTGTCGCTGCTGGTGGGGATCGTGGTGAGCATGACGGTCTCGATGCTGACGCGGGTGGCGTGGCGGTGGTGCACGGCGCCGGTGCTGCTCACGCACGGCGGCGTGGTGCTGCTGGCGCTGGGCTCGGCGGTCTACGCGGCGCAGAAGCAGGAGGGTGAGGTGGTGCTGCACGCGCCCGAGGTGGACGGCGCGGAGGTCGGGCCGGAGGTGCGAGAGATGGTGGTCCGGGGGGGGAGAGGGTCGGCGCCCATCCCCGGCGTCTCGGTGGCGCTGCGCGAAGTCCGGATCGAGACGGTGCCGGGCACGGACGTGGCGAGGCGGGTGACGGCGATGGTGCGGGCTGTCGCCGGCGGGGTGACAGGGGACCACGGCGTCACGCTGAACCAGCCGCTGGTGCTGGAGGGGCTTCCGCCGCCGGTGTGCGACTGCGTGGTGCGCGGGACGCTGGAACGGGTGTGGCACGGGTGGATCAACCCGGTGCGGTGGAAGTTCTCGATCGCGGGGTGGGACCACGAGGGGTGGCTGCTGTCGCGCGAGGCGGTGATCGCGGGGATGGCGGAGCGGCCCGTGGCGGGGTTCGTGGTGCTTGGGGTGGGCAACACGCCGGGGGTGAGGATCATCGCGGCGGGGGCGTTGGTGATGCTGCTGGGGATGGCGGGGGGCGTGCTGCTTCGCACCGCACCTGCGACGTACCGAAGCGGCGGAGAAGCACGTCGAGGCGGGGAAGCGGTGGCGGCTCCGAGCCCGGCGCGCGGGCGCGGGGCCAGGGTTGTGCCGGGCGTTGCGCTGGCTGTCGTGGGATTCTTTTCGCCGGGCGTGCGGGGCGCGGAGATCGACGCGGTGTCCTCGCTGCGGACGCTGCCGGTGGAATGGAACGGGCGGATCGCGGCGCTGGACACGGTGGCGCGGGACATCGTGCGGGCGGCGTCGGGGCGGGAGCGGGCGCCCG